>SOKG01000299.1 GCA_004376205.1 Dehalococcoidia bacterium
CGGCTCGACCTCTACTTCCACCTGCTTATATACCCCTGGGAGCTTGCCTGCGGCCAGTTGCTGGTGACCGAGGCCGGTGGAGTGGCGACCGACTGGGAGGGGAGGCCGCTGACAACAGGCGAGGGCTCCATCATCGCCTCCAACAAGGCCGTCCACGCCGACTTCTTGAGGGTAGTGGGAGAGAAAACCCTCTGAGCCCCAACCGTTTCTTAACCCCTTCTGATCCAGACTTCAGGACATAAGGTCACCCCTGATCCCGATCGTTACCTCCCTGAAGGGGACTTCCTTGCCGCTGGCGCGTATCGCTTCCCTCGCCATATGCACCAGCCCGGAGCAGCAAGGCACCTCCATGTGCACCACGGTAAGGCTCTTCACCTGCGATTGGCGCAGGATTTCGGTGAGCTTGCTCAGGTGGGCCTGGAAGTCATCCAGCTTGGGGCACGCTACCAGTAAAGCATGATCCCTCAGGAAGTCGCGGTGAAAGCCAGCGTAGGCGAAGGGCACGCAGTCCGCAGCCAGCACCAGGTCGGCTCCTTGAAGAAAAGGCGCTCTGGGGGGAACGAGGGTAAGCTGAACCGGCCAGTGACTGAGCATCGACCGTTGGCTAGCTGCATCTACCGGGGCAACCCCTGTTCCCTCCACCGTGTCAAACCGGGTGACCCTGGCGGACGGGCAGCCAAAAGGAACTTTCTCTTTCTCAAACTGAGTAACCGTGGCTGAGGGGCAGCCGCAGGGAAGCTCCTCTTCAATTCGCTCCTGTTGGTGCAGGTGGTGTTCCACCGCCTCTTCATCGAACTCGTTGGCCTCTCTCTCCTCGATGGTTATGGCTCCTTGAGGACACTCCCCAAGGCAGGCGCCGAGGCCGTCGCAATATATCTCGCTGACAAGTTTCGCCTTGCCATCGACGATCTGAAGGGCCCCCTCAGCGCAGGCTGGGACGCAGACGCCACAGCCATCGCACTTCTCCTCATCGATCTTGACGATCTTCCTCAAAACCTTTGTTGTCATCTCACACCTCCGTTATCGGTTTGGTCAACGGCAGACTCATAATTACATGCTGCCCTTCAATCCAAGAACCATGATAAAGCAGGCTTGCACAGCTTACCATGATTTGAATCATGGAACCACACATGGTTGATTCTCTTTGCATCTCCCTTGAAACAGGCTTCCATCGCCCTCATCAGCGCCGCTCTGGAGGCAGTCATTCTTTCCCTCACTTCAGGTAGTGAAACATCAAGTCTAGCCGACCATGTTTGATCATGTATGGGCCAGAGAATCTCATGACTTCGCGCATCCTCTCCCTGTAGCCCGGCGCATAACAGTGGGTTTCACACTTCCTACAGGCTGGCTTCGGATCATAGGGGCACAGCAGCAACTTCGCTATGCCATGGCTCAGCAGCCTGCTGCAGTCCCTGCACAGTACAAGCTCCTTGTCGCCCAGAACGTTGAGCAACCTGGCGTCTTTGATGGGGAAAGTGTCCCTGGCCTCCGCTCGGTGATGCTGCCGGCAGAAGATAGCGATGAAATCGCTCAACACCTTCACGTCCTTCCCCTTCTTGTCGTCCAACCTTTCGAATATGCTGGGCATCTCTTCCTCGCTCTTCGATCAAATTGCCACCGCTGCTCATAAATGTCACGGGAAACAACCCAACTGGCAGCTAGAGATCTTTATGTTTAGCTTGTTCGCCATATCCCCGACTTGCCTTGGGGCGACCTTGAACTTCTTCGCTATCCTGAACGCCTCAGAGCAACGGAGCTTGCCGTTAACCAGGGATGCCTGCAGCTCGTCCTCCAGCGTCCTGTTCATATGTCCTCCGTTCTACTCCTTAAGTGATCCAGAGTGCGGGTCTACCATAGAGATAACGCCAGGGCTGCCTTACGTCAACTCTGCAGACCCCTCGGAGCCCTTCACCTGCTTCCACCTCTCCTCTCCCAGGCACTGGCGGGCTGCTGCGCACCAGTTGATGCACGAGGGCAGCTTCTCCTTATAAATCCACTCGCCGCACTCATGGCACTTCACCCTGGTCTCGTTGGAAAAGATCTCCTCCTCGGCGCCGCAGTTGGGGCACTTGTAGAGCTCCACTCGCAGCCATCTGTTATCCTGACCGGGACAATGAACCCTCATTATACTCTCCTCTTCGCTAGACAAATGCAATCTCTTTTGCCATCCAAGAACCATGATAAAGGCATATCACACGTTCTACCATGATTTGAATCATAAACCCCACAAATTCAATTTGATCGTCGTAGGCAGCCTGGCCAAGGTTGAGCCCCGCTAGAACGCGGGGTTGTGGCGAGGCTTGACAAGCTGCAGGAAGCACATCAAAATACTCGCAGACATATACATTCAAGCGAAGGGACTCGCACTCTTGAGTCAAAATGATGGAATCATGAAACGGTTCTTGTTCCTATTGATGCCCTTGCTCATCTCGGCGCTTGCTCTCGGGGCGACAGGTTGCTATTGGGGTGGAGGGGAAACAGGCGAGCAGAGTGACCTCAAGGTGACCCTTGAAGACTACTGCTTCGCGGAGGAATCGGTATCCCCCGAGTATTCTGAAGTGCTAACTGTATGGTTAAGCTTCGAGAATGTGGGTGAATCAGCGTTGTACTTTGACTACTCTGATTTCGTGTATATTGCGGGAGACACTGAGTCCTATCCTCTTTTCTCTGACGAACGCCGTTCTTGCCCTCCTGTGAATTACACCTTCGGCCCCGGTGACAGAACGTATTCACGTTCGCTCAAGCCGAGGCAGACATGTAGCAGCCAGTTCCAGTTCCCCGTTTTGGAACCGGACCTGTTGCCCAGAGATGTCAGGCTGACTCTGGTTGTATATGGCGAAGACTCAGCAGGACAGAGCGCAGTGGTGGAGTTCAGGCTACGGAAGATAAAGGACATGCGGCGGTGTACCGCGGAAGAACTGTAGGATAAGCCTTCGCCTTCGGTCCTATACCTGTGGCGGGCCTTCGCTCAATAACCTGAGCTTGGCCTCATCAACAATAATTGTCTTGCCCCTGACAGAACGAATAATGCCCCTGTCCTTGAGACGGCTCATAACCCGGATCGCAGTTTCGGTGGTGGTCCCGGCCATATCGGCGATCTCCTGGCGAGTGAATGGTAGATCGGGGCCGAGTTTCTTGAAAAGCATAAGAAGTATGCTGGCAACTCGCTGCTCAACCCTCTCTGCAGCAATATCTCTCAGACGACCCTGGGCATCCCTGAGTCTCCCTCCCAAGACATGGATAATCCTCAGGGCTACCTCAGGGCGATTGGTGAGAAAAGCCAGAAAGTCCTCTCTCTTGATTCCCAATACTCTGGTCTCAGCCGCAGCCTGGGCCGAAGCCGGATAGGGCTTGTCATCGAAAACGGCAACCTCGCCGAACATTTCGCCGGGTCCAAAAAAAGCGATGATAAACTCCTTCCCCGATGAAGAATGTTTGAGAACCTTTACCTTCCCTTCAGCTATGATGTAGAACCAGTCCGGTTTATCTCCGTCCCAGAATACGAACTCGCCCGTACTGAAACTGCGCTCGACAGCGATCCGGAACAGCTCAGCAAGCTCATCATCGCTCAAGCTGGAGAATATCAGAGCCCTTCTTAGAACCTCGACTCCGCTAACATGCTGCAAGGTTATTAACCTTCCTCTACCAACGGCTTTCAGCGGGAGATGTTCCCTGTGCATGAATTATAGCACACTGAATTTCGGAGACCGCCCGCTGAAAGGTCTGTGGGGTCAGACCCAAGCCTTGCCCCGGAAGGTTTTCCCAGCTGACTTCTGGCTATCACCCTACCCTAAGCTGTCAGTAGCCTGAAAACCAGCGTGCTCTGGACAAGGGGGTGCTCAGAACTTCTCGCAGTGTATCTTTGCCTCATCAAATTCGCTGTCTGAATGTTCTGGAAGCTCTTCTGCAGGATAGCCGATGGGCATTATGCATTGCACCCTGCATCTATCGGGGACCCCCAACAGCCCCTTTACATACTCCTCCGCGCTACCGTGAGAACCCTCTGCATCCGCCACCTGAACAAAACAGCTCCCGAGTCCTTGATTGACTGCCTCCAGGTGTATGTGCTCAGCACATATCGACGCATCCTCTTTGAATCTCCTGCCTGAATCAATGTCATAACAGACTACAATTGCAGCGGGCGCGTCCTTAACAAAGAAGGCGTAAGGGGTAGCTTCAGAGAGCGCGCTCTTTGTTGCCTTATTCCTTACCACTATAAACTCCCACGCCCTCCCTCCCCGGGATGATGGAGAGAACATGGCTGCCTTCAGTATCCCTTTCAATTTCTCCTCTTCGACATCATCGGCTAGATACGACCTGATGCTCCTTCTCTTCCTGATTACTTCCAGCACTTCGCGCCTCCTCCGATAAAGGTTTTTTTTGAAAGTTTGCCTCAACTCCAACCTTCCCCTATAATTGGACTAACCTTTCTTCCCGCAGGGCAAGAGGAGTGATTCTCACAGAGGATATCACGAAGGAGCAGTAATGAGCAAGCAGACGCTTGGCTTCAACAGAGCTCTCGGCGATATGGCGGACGCACTTAACTCAGATATCACTGACAGCGAGAAGCTCCACCTCCTGGTAAGGGCTGCGGCGCGGGCCCTGGGGGTGCGTGGTTGCTCCTTGATGCTCCTCGACGCGCAAAGGAGGAGGCTCTTTCATACTGCCTCGCATGGCCTCAGCGAACGCTACCTCAGAAAGGGGTTCCTCGAAGTGGAGAAGAGCCTCACCGGGATCCTGGACGAAAGGCCAGTGACGATACTGGATGTGGCAACAGACCCCCGAATACAGTTCCAGGAGTTGGCCCAGCAGGAACGCATTACCTCTATCTTGAGTGTTCCTGTCAAGATAAAGGGAGAGGTGGTGGGCATTCTACGCGTCTATAGCCGGACTCGGCGTGAGTTTACCGCAGCGGAAGTGCAGTTCCTCATCACTGTGGCCAACCTGGCCGCCATCGTCTTGGAGTCAGGCCGCTTCGAGGAGGCGGAAAGGCAGCCCCCGGAAGCCAAAGGCGAGCCGTCATTTCACCCCACCCCTCTCACGTCGCAGCTCAATCCAGCCACTTTCGCCCATCCCAGCGAGGAGGAGTTCGCACGGCTTCTCGACTTCTACCAGATCGAGTGGATTTACGAGCCGCGCTCCTTTGCGTTGCAATGGGAGGGGAAGGCGGCTGAGATGTTCACCCCTGATTTCTACCTGCCTGCTCTGGATCTCTACGTAGAGATGACTACCCTGAAGCCCGGGCTCACGACGGAAAAAAACCGTAAGGTGCGGCGCCTGCGCGAGACCCATCCCGAGGTTAATATCAAGCTCCTTGCCCGTCGAGATTATGACCGCCTACTGGCTAAGTATGGACATGGGCCCCTGGCAGGGGCAAAAACCCATGGCGTGGGCAGAGTATTGCTCAGCGCTCCCCAGGTCCAGAAGAGGGTGCGCCAGCTGGCCAAGGAAATCTCGCACGACTACGAAGGGCGCCACCCCGTGCTGGTGGGCGTGCTGAGAGGGGTATTCTGTTTTATGGCAGACCTAATGCGTTACCTCACGGTACCAGCAGATGTGGACTTCATGGCTATCTCGTACTACGGGGGAGGGAGTGGAAAGGCGGTGCGCGTGACTACGGATGTTGGTATAAGTCTAGAAGGACGCCATATACTTCTAGTAGAAGATATTGTAGATACGGGGATGACCTTGAGTTTCGTGCTGAGCCACCTGAAGGCACGCAACCCAGCCAGCCTCCAAGTTTGCACACTCCTCGATAAGAGAGTGCGCCGGCTAGCAGATGTTCACCTGGATTATGTGGGCTTTGAGGTTCCTGATGAATTCCTGGTGGGCTACGGTCTGGACTACCAGGAGGAATACCGGAACTTGCCGTTCGTCGCTTTGATGGAGAGAAAGAGTTCTAACAAAGAGCCGCAGGCAAAAAACTACCTCGGGTGACCTCCCCAGCTTCCGTCGACCTTGTCCGCCCCCGGTCCCTTTGGTTTCCTACTCGTTCCCTTACTGCGGACTGGCCTCTTCTTGCTGGTTCACCCACCCGAGGACCGCTCAAAGATAGCACTTTTTCGCCCTTTTGTCAATATTCGTACCCGATGAGAACTGCCTCCTTCCTGCTCATTCCTGAAGCTAACTTTCCCTTGTGAGACAAAAGTCACTTACAGGCAGTCCTAGTGCAGGCTAAACTGGTCTTCCTGGGAAAAGGGATTGGGTCAGCGGATTATCAGGGCTTAGGGAATAGAAGGTTTTGACTGAGGAGGAGATGAGAGGGGTGATGCGGAGATGTGGAGATTAAAGGGCTGTCCCAAATGTAACGGCGACATCTTTCTCGAGAAAGACATTGATGGCTGGTACGAGCGATGCCTGCAGTGCGGCTATAACCAGGACCTCGAGACTATAGTCGAGGTCAAGGAGCAGCCGTCTAGGGAGAAAAGAGAGCTTGCTACAGCCGGTGCTATGAAGACCACCAAATGACCCAGCACGAGTGGTGGGTTTCGCTGCGCTACACCCACCCTACCTTCTCTCAGGCTGCTTAAACCTCGTTAAACTCTGGACGATATTTGACGGTGCCCCTTACTTCTTTGAGGGCCCCTTGGCGAAGTTCCTTGATCATGAACGCTTCTTCAGGGACATCGTGTTCCCATCGTATGCCATATTTCTTCGCTGGAACAAAACCGAAGCGAGGATAGTATTCTGGATGACCGATGACGATGACTATATCGTGCCCCGCAGCCCTAATTCTATCCTTGCCTTCTTCGACAAGCTGAGAGCCGATACAGTTCCTCTGCAATCCCGGCGAAA
>SOKG01000042.1 GCA_004376205.1 Dehalococcoidia bacterium
GCTAGCCCGTTGAGCCAGAGGAATACGGCTTCGTCTGCGGATATGATTGCCGAGATGGTTAACCCCTTTTCCTGAGCCCACGTGTGATAGCCTGAAAAAAGGTCATTTGCCTAAGAGCATCGAGCCCACGAGGGACTCCTCTGTCGGTAGAGCTGGAGATTTTGGCGTTCACTACTGAAGACACCAAGATTGTGGCCACAAGAGCGCTGCTGGCACCGGCCATAAAGGTGGCAAAACTCTCTGTCTCACCGAAGAAGATCTTGACTCCGTCATCGATTCTGACCAGAGGCTCGGCGTTGCGGTCGCCGGTGGCATAGAACCAGACAAAGGCTCCCACTATTGCGACAGCGCCGAAAACATAGCAGAGCGATGGCCTTTTGAAGAATGTTAGCCCCTTTAGGTCAGCACGCGCCACTGCTATTTGCAGCACACCCAGTGAAGAGAAAAAGACTAATGGGAAGTATTGCCAGAAGTAATCCCAGAAGCTGCTGCCCATTACTCACTCACCTCGTTCAAGTCTCTGCCTCTGGGACTCTGTTTTCCACGTCCACAAAAAGTTCATCACGAAATTCCACACCAGACCAACGAGAATGGCAAAGAATAAGGCTAAGAGGTCGTATACCCCCAAGAGGCGGGTGAGCGGAGTATATACGGCGTAGTAAATTGCCACCGCGCCTGCGCTTACCATATTGAACTTAGCCGCGCGAACTGCCAGAGCTTTGAGGCCACCTGCTCTCTTATCCCTGAAAGTCCAGAGATCATTTAGAGCGAAATTGGATAATATGGAAACCTCCAGGGCGATGAGGAGCGCTACAAGGTCATAGGGGTCACGTAGGCCAGCTATCCTGGTAAGGAGCCAGAAGCCCCCCAGGTTGATACCAAATCCGGTTGTTCCGACCACGCAGAACTTGAGGAATCTCTTCACATCGCCGTCAAACCATGCCAGACGGGAAAGGTGTCTGAGGAAGTTCAACTGCTCCCTGATAGTTAGATTACTCTTCCCTCTTTCCCTCTCTTTGAAGGTGTAAGGGACTTCCGCTATCTGACTGGCATTTCCCCTGACCAGCACCTCTAGCAAGATCTTGTATCCGATGGGGGTGAGCACCGCGCCGTCTATTACCTTCCGCTTGAACAAGAAAAAGCCTGCAAGGGGGTCCTTGATTCCCCTGGTTGAAGGCAATAGAATGGTTGCGAGCAGCTTTGCACCTTTGGAAATTATCGCTCTCTTCGTGCTCCAGCCTTCGATGTTGCCGCCTTCAACGTAGCGACTTGCGATCGCTACATCCGCTCCTCCTCTAATAGCTTCCAACAGGGCAGGAATTTCCTCCGGCGGGTGCTGCAGGTCGGCATCTATCACTCCCAAGACTTCTCCCGTTGCCTGGTCAAGCCCTGCAACCACCGCCGAAGCCAGACCACGCTCGCTCGTGCGCACGATCACTTTGAGCGGGTATTTTGAGGAGAGGCTCTTCGCCAGCTCTGCGGTGCCATCAGGGCTGTTGTCGTCAACCACGATGAGCTCATAGCTGTATTTCGATAGGGCTTTATGTACTCTCTCTACCAGAGGGGTTATGTTTCCCTTTTCGTTAAAGGTGGGCGATATTAGTGAGAGTTCAACGGCCTGTCGTGAGTTCACCGAAGGGTCTGACGCGCTCTGCGGTGCCATCCTCAAATTCCTGAAGCAGACGCCTGGCAGTGACGAAATAGCTGGCTCACAGACGCGAACGCAGCTAATAGACTGATACTGCACTCGATCGGGTTTTCAGGCTCTGACCATCTTCGCATAGGCTGGGGTGCACCAGTGGAGATATTTCTTGTTCTTTCCGCACTCCACGTCGAAATAGAGCTTCTGCAGTTCCCTGGTTAGCTTTCCTATGGTGCCTTCCCCCACCTTGCGGCGGTCGATCTCAAGTACTGGCGTTATGTGAGCCGCTGTGCCTGTTAGGAAACACTCCTCGGCCAAATATAGCTCACTGCGGTCAACATGCCTTTCTAGGGTCTCTATGCCCAGCTCGTCCCTCGCCAGTTGTATAACAGTGTCCCTGGTGATTCCCATGAGGATTCTGTCGTAGCAGGAAGGTGTAACCAACTGTCCATCAATGACCAGAAAGATGTTCTCACCAGTACCTTCGGAGACATGACCATCGGAGGTAAGCATGATGGCCTCGTCGAAGCCATTTTCGATAGCCTCGGTTTTTGCCAGTGCGTTATTTACATAAAGTCCAGTGATCTTTCCCCGTGGGGGTATCATATTGTCGTCGATCCTTCGCCAGGATGAAATAGAACATTTGATGCCCTTTGTAGCGTCTAAGTAGGGCCCGAATGTTGTAACCATAATCAGAAAGGCGTCTTCGAGGTCATGCAGTTTGACTCCCAGAGCTTCTGAGCTCTTGTAGGCTAGGGGGCGTATATAGACATCCTCTTGATATCCTGACTTCTGGACAAGCTCGATGGTTAATTGGCAAAGTTCATCTATGGAGCAAGGAAGACCGATGTTGAGCAACTTGCAGCTGTTGAGCAGCCTCTGGTAGTGTTCTGGGCAGCGGAAGAGATATATCTGCTCCTCCTGGGGGTTCCAGTTCCCCCGAATTCCTTCAAAGCAGGCGGTCCCGTAGTGAAAAGCGTGAGTCATGATGCCTATCTTTGCTTTTGAGAGGGGGACGAACTGATTCTGGAAAAAGGCGTAAGGCGGCATCGGTTTTCTCCTCCAAACGTATTAGTATCTCGCAACAAATCCTAGCTTGAATCCCTCCCGCCAGAGCAGAATTATGAGTAACTCTTTGTGTCTACTGGTACAAAGTATAACCAGCTTCGGCGATAAAGACAAGCCTTGGGCGCTCTCTTGAATCGGAGCTTCTTTGGTGCTAGCATAAACCTAAGCTTTGGTCAATGAAATGGGGTTTGTGAAAGTTGGCTGAGTTATACGATGCAATGGTGGTAGGAGCAGGGCCTGCAGGCAGTTATCTTGCCTACAGCCTTGCTAAACTGGGATATCGGGTGATCGTCCTTGAACAGCGCCCAAAGATAGGCGACGCGGCTTGTTGCACCGGCATTGTGGGTAAGGAGTGCTTTGATCGGTTCCCCATTGCCAATAATGCTATTCTGACTCAAGCAAGTTCTGCTAAATTCTTCTCTCCTTCGGGAAAGTCGCTCAACCTGCGGAAGGAGACAGTGCAAGCCTATGTGATCGATCGTGCTGCTTTCGATGGTGCTCTGGCTCGCCGAGCGCAAGAGGTGGGGGCAGATTACCTTTTGTCAGCTCGAGTGGATGATATTGCTTTGGCGGATCGCTGTGTTAGGGCAGAGGTTGAGTATGGTGGGAGGATGACCAATTTCGACGCCAAAGTCGCAGTCATTAGCAGTGGATTTGGCGTCTCACTGCCCAAAAGGTTAGGGTTAGGAAAAATCGGTGACTTCGTTCTAGGGGCCCAGGCGGAAGTGGCTGCTACGGGTGTGGACGAAGTCGAGGTCTATTTCGGTCAGAGTATAGCCCCAGGCTTTTTTGCCTGGCTCGTTCCTACTGCATCCGGCAAGGCGCTGGCAGGCCTCCTGACACGGCGCAGCCCAGGAGCGTATTTGAAGGAACTCCTTTCAAGGCTGTTTGTTGAGGGTAAGATAGCTTCCCCCGAGGCTGAGTCCACTTACGGGATCATTCCACTGAAGCCTCTGCCCAAAACCTATGGAGAACGGCTTGTGGTTGTAGGTGATGCGGCAGGTCACGTTAAGCCCACTACAGGCGGTGGGATCTACTACGGGCTGCTGGGTGCTGATATTGCTGCTGATACTGTCCATGAGGCGCTCTGCGCAGATGATCTGTCAGCAAAAAGACTGGCTCGCTATGAGCAGGGGTGGAAAAGAATACTGGACCGGCAGCTGCAGATAGGGTACCTGGCCAGGAGATTGTATGAGCAGCTGAGCGATAGTCAAATCGAGCACATATTCGAGCTTTTTCATTCAGACAATGTTCATGAGGAGCTACTCCAGTCTCCGGATTTCTCTTTCGATTGGCACGGAGACTCCGTCCTGAGGGCTCTGGGGCATAAGACTCTAGGCAGACTGCTCAGGCGTTGACAAAATCTATTCTTGCTTTCTAGAGTGCCGAACAATCTTATGGGATAGTTTGACAGAAGTCTGGGGCCCCATTAGAATGTTGGCGGTGGGGCGCAAAGCCCCATTCACTCTTTAACAGCAGGAGCACTGATGTATCAAAAGATGGTCCTGGACAACGGACTGCGAATAGTCTCCAGCGCTATGCCTCATACGCGATCGGTCTGTATCTGCATCTTCATCGGGACTGGGTCAAGGTACGAGATGGCAGAGCAGGCGGGGTTATCCCATTTCGTGGAGCACCTTTGCTTCAAAGGGACAGAAAGACGGCCTACAGCGAAGGAGCTGTCAGAGACAATCGATGGCGTTGGGGGTATCCTCAACGGGGGAACGGATAAAGAATTGACGGTCTACTGGGCCAAAGTCGCTCGCACTCACTTCTTGCTGGCTTTAGATTTGCTCGGGGACATGCTTCGTAACTCCAAATTCGATCCTGTGGATATGGAGAACGAACGTAAGGTCATTGTCGAGGAATTGAATATGTGCATGGATTCCCCCCAGAGCCGTGTGGACATGCTGATCGACGAGGTGATATGGCCAGCCCAACCCCTGGGACGTGATGTTGCCGGGAGCAAGGAAACGGTTGCCGCCATCGATCATAATATGCTCCTCGGCTACCTGTCTACCCACTACCTCCCCAGTAATACTGTGGTCGGCGTAGCTGGGGACATCAGTCATAACGAGGTGGTTGACGCAGTAATGTCGGTTCTTGGTGACTGGCCTGACGGAGTGCCTGGGTCCTGGTTTCCTGCGGATAACGGTCAGGACGCATCCCGCCTTGTAGTTGAGCCACGAAAGATGGAGCAAGCGCACCTCTGCCTGGCAGTGCGGGGAATATCGCATATACATCCCGATCGCTTTATACTCGACCTGCTGAACTTGATCCTAGGCGAGGGGATGAGCAGTCGCCTTTTCCTGGAAATCCGTGAACGACGAGGACTTGCCTACGAGATACATAGCCATGTCAGCCATTTCCATGATTCAGGCTCGGTCAATATCTGTGCCGGGGTCGACCCGAAGAGGGTTGACGATGCTATCGAAGCTATTCTGATGGAGTTGGCGAAGCTAAGAGAGGATCAGGTGTCGGAGGCTGAGATTGTCAAGGCTAAGGAAATGGGGAAAGGGCGTCTCATGCTACGCATGGAGGATACACGCAACGTAACTGGGTGGATAGGGGGGCAGGAGCTGCTTATGGGGCATATCCGCACTGTGGATGAGGTGACTTCGATATTGGATGCTGTTACCGCTAGCGACTTGCAGCGGGTGGCACGAGAGCTGTTCGTTACTAATAGGCTTTGTCTGGCTTTGGTTGGGCCTTCTCGCAAAGAGAGACGTCTGGAAAGGCTACTTAAGCTTTAGGGCTGTTGGGAAGAATAACCCTCAGTCGATGAGCTTTGGCTAAATTCAACACGGTGGAATTACGACCTCGACCCCAGCCACATTCTGGCTTATCTCGAATCGAGTGTCCTCTTCAGGGGTGCGGCGGTCGAAGTGAAGGTTTAGCGTCTTCTTCCCTATGCGAAGGTTCTGCACCGAGGCGTGCTGGAGCCAGTCGGGCAGCCTGGGGCTTAGGTAAATGCGTTTAGCAGCGGCATCTACTTGAAGGCCAAGCATCGATTGAAAGAGTAAAAGGGCGCTGCCTGCCGCGCAGGCCTGGGGGCTGCAACTAGCCGGGTGTACTGCAGGAATGGAGTATGCCTCTCTGTTGCGATGGAATCCGCCAAACAACGCAGGGAGGCGGTTGTAGTTGAAGAATGCGCTGGCGTCGAAGAGCTGGGATGTTATCTCCTCGACCTCCCAATGATAACCATAGCGTTTCATGCCGGCAACGATGAGTGAGTTATCATGGGGCCATACACTCCCATTGCGGTAGCTCATTGGGTTGAACCTGAGGGCTCTGCTGCTCAAGGTGCAGATGCCCCAGCCGCAAGCCATCTCGGCGCTGGTGAGGCGGGTGACCACATATTTTGCCTTCTCCTCATCGATAATATCGCAAAAAAGGCAATGCCCCACATTTGAGCTCATGCCTTCCACGGCTTTTTTCTGGGAATCCAGCGCGTGGGCGAAGTAGCGCTGCTCTTCCAGCCAGAAGTCGCGGTTAAAGCTTTCTTTGAGGGCTCGTGCCCGCTGGGTCAAGCTGCGGGCAAGTTCGGTTTCCCCTTTCCTCTCGAGAAGCTCTGCCATCTCCTTCATCGCCCGATAGGCGTATCCCTGAACCTCAACCAGGGCTATCGGTGGAGCTACTGGTGTGCCATCGTGGTGGGATATTGCTCCCCGGCTGTCCTGCCACCCCTGACCCTTGATTCCCCCTGTTGAGCGGCTGAGGTATTCCAGATAGCCATCTCCGTCAAGGTCACCGTAGCTATTCATCCATTCTAGGGCGAGCTTGGCTGCGGGGAGTATCTCGCGGAACAGGTCATCGTCATCAAGCCACTTCATAGTCTCGGCGAAAAGGATGAGGAACAGGGGGGTTGCGTCAACGCTGCCGTAGTAGGCAGAGTGTGGTATCTCCCTTGTTTTCGCGAGCTCTCCTTTACGCATCTCGTGGACAATCTTTCCAGGCTCCTCGTCGCACCAGGGATCGACTTTGGCCCCCTGATGTTTTGCCAGATGGCGCAGAGTATGGAT
>SOKG01000159.1 GCA_004376205.1 Dehalococcoidia bacterium
TCCTCGGATTGGTCGCTATTTTCGTCTCGTGGAAGATCAACCTCAGGGTGAAGGAATACTTCGTCTGGCTTCTGCTTCTGGAGACCGGTATCCTAGGCGTCTTCTGTTCCCTGGACCTTTTGCTCTTCTTCCTCTTCTGGGAAGTGGAGCTTATCCCCATGTATATGTTGATCTCTATCTGGGGCAGCGGCAGAAAAGAGTACTCAGCGACAAAGTTCGTAATATATACCCTTTTTGGCAGCGCCTTTATGCTGGTTGGGATACTCTCCCTCTATTTTTCCACCCCAGGTCCCGAGCATACCTTCAGCATGGTGGCTATCGCCAGCGGTGGTGCTGAGTGGTTGACACCGGTCATACCTTTGGCATCGATATTCTTCCTCATTTTCATTGCTTTCGCGATTAAGCTACCCATGTTCCCACTGCATACCTGGCTTCCCGATGCCCATACCGATGCCCCCACAGCGGTCAGCGTCATCCTGGCCGGCATACTTCTCAAGATGGGTGGATATGGAATGATCCGTCTCGTAGCTGGCTTCGGTGACGGAGGCATAGAAAATGGCCTCGTTCCTGGGGTAGCTGATGATTATGCTGCGATCCTCGCTGCTTTTGCGGTGGTGAGCGTACTCTATGGTGCAGCAGCAACCGTGAGGCAGACCGATCTAAAGAGGCTGATCGCATACAGCTCGGTCAGCCACATGGGCTTCGTGCTGCTGGGCGTTTTTGCCTTGAAGCAGCTCAGCCTCACCGGAGCCACGCTCCAGATGGTCAGCCACGGTCTCATCACTGGGCTGTTGTTCGCCATGGTGGGGCTGGTTTACGACAAGACCCACCAACGCCATATCCCCTTGCTCCAGGGTTTGGCCAGGCAGATGCCGGTTATCGCCGTGGTTTTCAGCATCGCCGGGCTGGCAGCTCTAGGACTGCCGACTACCATCGGCTTCGCTGCCGAGTTCGTGGTATTCGTCGGCAGCTTCGGTAGCCCCGCTTTTTCTGGGATTTTCGTGGTCCTGGCGGTGCTCGGAATAGTAGTAGGTGCAGGCTACATCTTGTGGCTGCTGGAGAGAGTGTTCTACAGGGAGCCCAAAGAGCAATACGACGGTGTGGGAGATGCTGACAACATGGAGAAGGCTTACATATTCGCCTTCGTGGCATTGATAATGCTCTTCGGCATATATCCCAAATTGCTTCTCGATGTCATCGGGCCTGTATTCGCGGGCTTTGTTGGCTAGATAGGAGATTGTGTGGCAGCAAATGAGATAATGGTGGCAGTAAGTGCGGTGATAAAGGATGAAAGTAGCCAAGTGTCGCCGGTGAAGACCGACCAGAGAAGGGAGGATTTTGGGAGCGGAATCAGATTGCGAATATAGTCTAGGTTCTGGGGGACATAATTGAACTTTTGGCTATTGTCACCTGAATTAAGCTTATGCGGGATTGCCTTGGTGGTCATTCTGCTCGATCTTTTCATTGAGCAGAAGAAGGCGCTGGCCGGGATCAGCGTGCTTGGCCTGATAATCCCTCTTGCCTTCACCATTGCCCTATGGGGCGAGCAGCAGGCTTCGTTCAGTGGGATGCTGGTGGTGGATAATTTCAGCCTGTTCTTCAAGTTCCTCATACTTGGCATCGCTGCTCTGGTCATCCTCTCCTCAGTGGACTATGTCAGCAAGTTTGCCCGTTTCCAGGGCGAGTACTATGCCCTGATCCTTCTCTCGGCTGGGGGAATGATGCTGATGGCATCCACTGGAGAGCTCATATCAATATATATAGCTCTAGAGCTCGCAAGCATTTCACTGTATGTCCTGGCTTCCTTCCTCAAGGACCCCAAGTCCAGCGAAGCGGGGCTCAAATATATGATTCTGGGTGCGATAAGCTCAGCCGTCCTGCTCCTCGGCATGGCCTTTGTCTTCGGGCTCACCGGCACCACTCACCTTGACCAGATCGCAGCCAATGTAGGTGGATTAGTCTCCGGGGGGCAGCTTACGGATAGTCCAGCGCTGCTTTTGGGCATAGTCCTCCTGGTTGCTGGCTTCGGATTTAAGATCGCATCCGTACCTTTCCAGATGTGGGTTCCCGATGTCTATGAGGGAGCGCCAACGCCGATAACCGCCTATTTGTCCGTGGCGAGCAAGGCTGCTGGCTTCGCTGTTATCCTCAGGGTTTTCTATACCGCGTTCGGAGCCGAGACGATAAGCGGAGACTGGGCAATGATCTTCGCGGTGCTCGCCGCCATCTCCATGACCCTGGGTAACGTGGTCGCTATCGCGCAGAGCAACATAAAGCGAATGCTAGCATACTCCAGTATCGCTCACGCCGGCTACATCATGATAGGACTGGCTGCCATCGGCACTCTAGGCAAGAGCGGAGTGCTCTTTTTCCTGGCTGGCTATGCTCTGGCCAATCTGGGTGCTTTCATTGCTATCATCGCCATTTCCAACAAGACCGGCAGCGACGAAATCACCGACTATTCGGGCATGGCTCGAAGGTCGCCGGTAATCGCCTTTATCCTGGCGTTCTGTCTCATCTCGCTAATAGGAATCCCCCCCACAGTGGGATTCATGGCCAAGTTCTATATCTTCAATGCCGCGATTCAGGAAAACCTCCTGTGGCTGGTGATCATCGCCGTACTCAACTCCGTTGTCTCAGCCTACTACTATCTGAGAGTAGTAAGATTGATGTACGTCGGCGAGCCTGCGTCTGAGGAGGCTATCCCTTCATCCATCCCCCTGCGCATCTCCCTGGCCATTACTTCGTTGGGCGTCCTCGTCCTCGGCATCTATCCCTGGCTCGTGATTCGCCTGGCCGAGAACGCGGTCGCCGCGTTTCCATTGCCCTAGCTTGCATCCGATTCGCTCAGAGGTTCAGACTTGACCCTCCTGCTCCATCCGCGTTAAGATTTCCTCGGGTCTCAACGCTATGTTAAACTGCCGGCTAAGCATCCAGATTGAGGAGCCCTTCGTCGGCCTTGTCGCTGAGGATTGGCTGAGGCGAGCAGCGGAACTTACGCTGGTCGCTGCTGGTCTAAGTTCGCCAGTGGAGCTCGGGCTGGTCATCGCTGGCGACGGCACTGTTCGCGAGCTCAATCGAAGCTATCGGGGGGTCGATAATACAACCGATGTGCTCGCCTTCGCCCTCTCCCAACCGGGCAACGACGAGGGCGAGCATTTTATCATGCCTCCAGACAAGACTCTTCATCTGGGGGAGATATTTATTTCCTATCGCCAGGCCGAGAGACAGGCTGAGGAACAGCATCATCCCCTGGGAAGGGAGCTAGCGCTCCTGGTTATCCACGGAGTATTGCACCTATTGGGGTATGACCACGAGCGCCCCGAGGCCGAACAGAGAATGAGAGCTATGGAGACCAGAGTCCTGGACGCAATGGAAAAAGAATAAAATTGAACAACCAGCCCCCTTAAGATATAATAACGGGCAGAATCAGCAGCTCGTTTGACCTACTTTTGGCTGTATCGAGGAATAAATGGCACCAGAGGTCTTCTATCGGAAGTGGCGGCCGCAGACTCTATCCGAGGTAGTGGGCCAGGAGCCGGTTACCCAAACACTGGCCAACGCTCTGAAGACGGAACGAGTAGCGCACGCCTACCTGTTCTGTGGCCCCAGGGGCACGGGCAAGACCAGCACAGGGAGAATCCTGGCCAAGGCAGTCAACTGCCTCAGCGACGAGCTGGAGAAGCCGTGCAACTCCTGCAGCATGTGTCAGGCGATCAGCGAAGGTCGAGCCCTGGACTTGTTGGAGATCGATGGCGCCTCAAATCGAGGTATCGACGAGATCCGGGACCTCCGCGAGAAGATAAACTTCGCCCCCAACTCAGCCAAATACAAGGTCTACATCATAGATGCAGTGCACATGCTGACTGAGCCTGCGTTCAATGCGTTGCTCAAGACACTGGAGGAGCCACCACCCCACGCCATCTTCATCCTGGCAACCACGGAGATACATAAGATCCCGCTAACCATCCTGTCCAGGTGTCAGCGGTTCGATTTTCGCCGCCTCTCCCAGGAAGACATGGTCAGCAAGCTACAGCAGATATGCGACCAGGAGGGCATACGCACGGAGCCACAGGCACTCAAGCTAATCGCCAAAGCTGCCACTGGCAGTCTCCGCGATGCGGAGAACCTTCTGGAGCAGCTTGTTCTTTACCATGGTTCGGATTTTGGCCTCGCGCAGGTCAATGAGAAATTGGGCCTCAGCAGCGACCAACGCATTCACCAGCTAGCAGAGCATATTCTGCACAAAGATGTCGCTGCTGGGTTGGCAACCATAAACAGCGTTTCAGTCGATGGAATTGACCTTCGTCAATTCAACCAGGGACTGGTGGAATATCTGCGAGGATTACTTATGGTCAAGGCTGGCGCAGAAAAGACAACCGACTTCTCTGATGATGTGATGCCCGAAATGAAGCAGCTCGTGGCCAGTGTATCAATGGCGGAGCTGTCAAAGGCGATCAAACTCTTCGCCCAGGTTGACTTCCGCACAGACCCGCAGTCCACGCTCTCCCTGGAGCTTGCCCTGGTTGATTGCGCCCTGGCTGCAGAGGGAAAACCTCAGAAAGCTATCTCCGAGGAGAAGGTTGACATCACGCCAGCAGTAGAGATAAACGATTTTCCTCCCGAGAGGACAGCCCAAGAGCAAGCAGTTGCTGAGGTTCAGATGCCGGCAAGCGAAACGCTTCCAACAACAAAGGTCGCAGAGGCCGCTGTGCCGCAGTCTCCTCAGAGCATCGAGCAGATTCGGCAGCACTGGGATAAGTTCGTCAATGCGTGCCGAGGGATGGGCTCCAGCGGGAACCTGGATGCTCTCCTGAGAAAGGCTTGCGAGGCAGTGGCACTCGAAGGCGATACCCTGGTCCTGGGTTTCTACGCGGATTTTCACCGGGGTAAGATCGAGGATCCCAAGTATCGCCATCTCGTGGAGAAGAAGCTACAAGAGGTATTCGGAGTTCCTTACCACGTGCGCTGCATCCTTACTCCCAAGAAGAGGGAGACCAAAACACAACAGCAAGCACGCAATCCTGTGGTGGATGCAGCTCTGAAGATGGGAGCCAGGATTATCGAAGAGGAGCAGGGAAGATGATGAATAAAGCGATTTTGCGCCAGGCGCAGCAGATGCAGGCGAAACTGGCCAAGGCCCAGGAGGAGTTGGAGAAGGCTACTGTGGAGGCTAGTTCTGGCGGTGGTGCAGTCACCGTCGTTGTCAGCGGGCAGCAGAAGCTATGCTCCATCAAAATATCACCCGAGGCAATCGATCCTGATGATGCCGAGATGCTTGAAGACCTGGTACTGGCCGCTGTCAATGAGGGAATGGAGAAAGCTAGAGAGCTCGCCGCCAGCCAGCTTAGTGCCATAACCGGAGGACTTAATATCCCGGGCTTGCTTTAAGCTCTTTTCTCACCTCTGCAACACGCTATTTCCTCCGAATTTGAAATTTAGAAAGGGGGTCCGGGTTTGAGAATCGGTTTTGTGCCAGCCGCTGAGCCAGTTTCTCGATTGATCGAAGAGCTGGCCAAGCTCCCCGGAATCGGGCCGAAAAGCGCAGCACGTCTTGCTTATTACCTGCTGCGCATGCCTGAAGCCGAGGCACGAGCTCTAGCTGAGGCAATAATCGCAGTCAAGGACAAGACTGTCCTATGCTCCTCATGCCAGAACATCACCGATTCCGATCCCTGCACCATCTGCACCAGCGAGGAACGAGACCACAGCATCATCTGTGTCGTCATGGAGCCCCTAGACATCCTTGCCCTGGAACGCACCGGCCGACACAAGGGACTGTACCACGTGCTCCATGGCGTGCTTTCTCCTATGGACGGTATCGGCCCCGAAGACCTGAAGATAAAGGAGCTTGTGGAGCGAATCAAGACAGGCTCGGTGAAGGAGGTTATCCTGGCTACCAACCCCAACCTTGAGGGAGAAGCAACAGCAATGTACATCCACAAGTTACTTGCACCCTTAGGAGTTTGGCTCACCAGGCTTGCCCGTGGCCTACCCGTGGGCGGCGACCTGGAATATGCCGATGAAGTCACCCTTACCCATGCTCTTGAGGGCAGAACAGAGATGTGAAGAGGATAATAACATACTACTGCTGGCGAAACCAGTAGACCAAACAAGGGCAGGTGAACCACATGACATTTATTAAGAGAACAAAATCTATTTGCCCCGAAGACCTAAGAATCTTGGATGCTGAGCTATGGGAAACCGATGGCCAGGTCATAATGAGGAAGAGTTGCCCTGACCACGGAAGTTTTGAGGATATTTACTGGAGCGACTACGAAGAATATGTGAGGGCCGAAAAATTCAGGGACCACGGCACCGGCCTACACCAACCGAGAGAATCGAAGCTCGGTTGCCCCCTCGACTGCGGCCTGTGCCAGAACCACCAGACGCATACAATTCTGCTGATCATGGAGCTAACCAATAGATGTAATCTGCGATGCCCGGTATGTTTCGCTCGCGCTGGTGAGCAAGACCATAACAGCGACTTGAGCATAGAACAGATACGGTCAATTCTGGAATATACCCAGGAAAACAACTACCCTCTCAGGGTTAGAGGGGTTGGCAACAGCGGTGGGGAGCCGACACTCAGAGACGACCTGCCAGAGATAATAGAAATGGAGAGGGAACTCGGTTTTGACTATATCGTAGTCATGACCAACGGAGTGAGGCTTGCAGAGGACCTCGATTACTTCAAGAAACTGCGCGACCTCCAAGCATG
>SOKG01000049.1 GCA_004376205.1 Dehalococcoidia bacterium
TGAAGGATACCAAGCGCAACGGCGTACCTTTGGCCCAGGACCCGCTAATACGACACAAGCTGGCAGAACTGGCTATCGAGATACAGGTTTGCCGGATGCTCGCCTACCGAACGGCCTGGGTACAGGCCACAGGGCAGGACGTGACCTCTGTGGGAGCTATGATCAAGCTATTTGGCAGCGAGATGATGCAGAGGGTTTCCAATACGGGGCTGCAGATCCTGGGTCTCCATGGGCAGCTTGAGCCAGGCTCCAAGCTGCCCAGACTCGGCGGCTTAGTTGAGCGGGATTACCTGTGGAATGTGAGTATAACGATAGCCGGGGGCACCTCTGAGATCCAGCGGATTATTATCTCCACGATGGGACTGGGGCTGCCCAGAATGTAGAGTTTAGCATAACAATGAAGAGCAGGAGGTAAAGACCATGGATTTTGGGCTCAGCGAAGAGCAGGAAATGCTGCGGAAGATGTCTCGTGATTTTCTGGAGAATGAGTGCCCCAAGGCGCTGGTGAGGGAGATGGAGGAGGATGAGAAGGGCTATTCTCCAGAGCTGTGGAGGAAAATGGCGGAGCTGGGATGGATGGGGCTGGTCTTCCCTGAGGAATACAGCGGGGAAGGGCTGAGTTTCCTGGATCTGACGGTTCTCATCGAGGAGCTAGGGCGGGCGCTTGTACCCGGCCCCTATCTATCCACGGTGGTGTACTGCGGGTTAGCCATGCTGGCAGCGGGCACCGATGAGCAGAAGCGCGAGTTTCTGCCCAAGATAGCCAAGGGCGATCTGATACTCTCTCTAGCCCTGACCGAACCCAGCGCCACCTGGGATGCGGCTGGGGTCACAGTCAAGGCCACGCCCGAAGGAGACGATTTCGTTATCAGCGGCACCAAGCTCTTTGTTTCCGATGCCCACGTTGCTGACTACCTGCTATGCGTTACCAGGACAAAGGAGAGCGGGGATAAGGAGGACGGGATCACCCTCTTTCTGGTAGACGCTAAGAGCCCAGGGATAAGCTGCACCCCACTAAAAACGATCGCCTCCGACAAGCAGTTTGAGGTCGTTTTCGATAAGGTGCGGGTTCCCCGAAAGAACATGCTTGGGGAACCTGATCATGGCTGGGCGGTAATCAAGGAGGTGGTGCCCAAAGCTACGCTTGCCCACTGTGCGCTTATGGTAGGTGGCGCTCAGCAGGTTCTGGAGATGACCGTCAACTACGCCAAGGAAAGGGTGCAGTTCGGCCGACCCATCGGGAGCTTCCAGGCGATTCAGCACAAGTGCGCCGATATGGCAACCGATGTCGATGGATGCCGCTTTGTCACCTATCAGGCGGCGTGGAAGCTGAGCGAGGGGCTTCCCTACGCTTTGGAGGTCTCTATGGCCAAGGCGTGGGTGAGCGAGGCCTACCGGCGTACCTGCGTGGAGGGGCACCAGATTCACGGCGGCATCGGCTTCATCAAGGACCACGACATGCAGCTCTACTATCGTCGGGCCAAGGCATCAGAGCTCATGTTCGGCGACGCCGACTATCACCGCGAGCTGGTAGCACAGCAGATAGGCCTTTAACGTAGCGAAGCAAAAAGTAGGTCGAGAAAGATGGATTGCATCTTCTGCCGCATTGTAAGCGGCGAGATTCAGAGCGATATCCTCTATCAGGATGAGCAGGTAGTCGCCTTTCGCGACGTCAACCCCAAAGCCCCGGTGCACCTGCTCGTGGTACCCAGGAAACACATCGAGTCGGTGGCTGCGCTAACCGAGGACGAGGCGTCGATCTCTGGACACCTGGTGGCAGTGGCAAACCGGCTTGCCAGAGAGGCAGGCATCTCGGAGAAAGGGTATCGCCTGGTGGTCAACTGCGGGCC
>SOKG01000032.1 GCA_004376205.1 Dehalococcoidia bacterium
TCCACCCCCAGGCTGACCAACGAGCGGCTGAAATACCTTATCAGCCAGGGGGAGACTGCCATCAATGTTATCTGCGACCAGCCCACTCAGATCCAAATCGACTCTGACCATCCCTGGGCTGAGGGCAGCGTGGGCCGCGCGGGCGTCCCCGTCACTACGATGCAGGATGTATGGACTATCATGGAGGGGATACGTCTGGATGAGACAAGCACCATGCTCACTGCCCATTCGCCCCTTACCCTCCCCTCCTACCTGCTATTGGCCGACCACCAAGGGGTTCCTTACTCAGAACTCAGGGTGAGCGGGGTGATCACCCCGCCCACGGTCTCGGCGCCTGTGTGCCTCTACGGCGGCCGCGAACGAGCCGACCAACAGGGAATCCCTTGGACTGAAGTCGGCACGCAGGGCGGCGATCTTTTGTCGTCGGTGCAGCAGAAGAGAATGAAGGAGTTCGCGGACAAGCTGGAGTTTCTGATCGTTAATAACTGTGACAAAATGTACCCGGCTAACTTCAACGGCTACATTATCAGGGAAACCGGAGTTGGAGCTGTAGAGGAGATAGCGTGGGAGTTCGCCAGAGCGTTCGAGGCTTTCGACATCCTCGCCAAGCGGGGGATGGACATTGACCGGGTAGCTCCCAAGGTGAGCTTCACTTTCAGCGCCATGATCGACCTCTTTGAGGAGATAGTCAAATTCCGAGCGGCCAGAAGGGTGTGGGCGCGTAACCTCAAAGAGAAATTTGGCGCCACCGACCCCCGCTCGTTGCAGCTCAAGTTCCACGTCAACACTGCAGGAATCATGATGGAGCGCCAGCAGCCGATGATCAACATCGTGCGTGCCGCCTACGGCGCGCTGGCAGCGGCGCTTGGAGGCACCCAGTCCCTCCAGGTGGCGGGCTACGACGAGGCCATCGCCATCCCCACTGAGGAGGCAGCCACCATCGGCCTGAGGACACAGCAGATACTGGCCTACGAGACCGGAGTTGCAACCGTGGCCGATCCCCTGGCCGGCTCCTACTATGTGGAGAGCCTCACCGAGAAGATGGATGAGGAGGTACAGAAGGTCATCGATGCCATCGAGAAGATGGGCGGCATGTCAGCAGCCGTGGCCAGCGGCTACATAGACAGGGAGATGGAGAAGGCCTGGCTCAAGTACCAGCAGGAGGTGGAGGACAAGAAACGCATCATCGTCGGCGTCAATGAATTCACCATCCCCGAGGAGGAAGAGGCTGACGTGGAAGCCTACCACCACCAGGTGGACTTCGACCTGGTGAATCGCTACATCGAGGATCTCAAGGAGCTCAAGCGCACCCGCTCCCAGACCAAGGCGAGGAAGGCTTTGCAGGACCTGCGCCGCGCCGTTGAGACCGGTGACCCCGAGATCATCTGTTTCGAGATGGAGTGCTGCAAGGCCAACTGCACCACCGGCGAGGTTGCCGGCGTGAAGAGGTTGGGCGTGGGCCTCCCCTATGACCCGATGGGCGTGCTGGAGTATCCCTTCGATTAGCGCCTTGCTCCCCTTGGCGGCTGGGTAGTCTGGCAAGGGAGTTTACTATAGGAGGGAGTCATGCAAAAAAGGCTCTATCGCAGCAAGGACGAAAGGATGATCTGGGGCGTATGCGGCGGCCTGGCGAAGTATTTTGACGTGGACCCTACCATCATCAGGCTTGTCGCCGTGTTGACACTTTTCCTGGGCCTGGTGGGCGTCCTTGCCTACATAATTCTCGCGATCGTTATCCCGCTGGAACCGTGAAAGGCTGCCCTAAAACAATATCCAAAGTCTCGCTCACAACAGCTATACAGCGGACGACGGCTACTCGGGGGCAGTTTCGAAATACTGTCTTGTCT
>SOKG01000183.1 GCA_004376205.1 Dehalococcoidia bacterium
ACAGTAGCCGTCGTTCATTTCTTCGACCAAACGCCTGAATTTCTCCTCCGACTCCCGAAGTGCCTCTTCTGCTCCCTTGCGCTCAGTGATGTCAGTGAAAGAGGAAATCGTTTGGACGGGGTGTCCGTTATCGTCATTCACTATCCCGCTGAACACGTGAATTTGAACCTCTTTGCCGTCTCTTCTTCTCCCAACCAGTTCTCCCTCCCAGGTTTGACGCTCGATCATCGTCCTTGCTATGTCTCTAACAACCTCATCCGGTTCCAAGAGCACCCAATAGGGTTGTCCCAATATTTCCTCTTTCTTATCCCACCCCCATAGTCTCATGCAAGCTTGGTTAACATATGTTATCTTGCCTTCCATATCGCACATGGCGACAGCGCTGAGAGAATTCTCAACGGCGTTTGCTTTGATCTGCAGCTCCTCTTCCATCTGCTTGCGTTCGGTGATATCCCTGACGATGCATATGACCTCAAGCTTACCTCCCCTCTTCGCAGCGAGCGTCCTTGCTTCAACGATGATCCGTGAGCCATCCTTCCTTACCAATTCGAACTCGAACGGCTGTGCTTCCACACCGTCAGCACTTTTCGCCAGTGCCTCTGTGGTTCTTGGAAGATAGTCGTCAGGTATAACCCCAAGCTCAAACACATTCTTGCCGACCATCTCCTCCCTGGAGTAGCCCAACAATTCCTCCGCCTTCTTGTTGGTATCAGTGACAGTGCCATCGAAGTCATAGGCAGTGATGGCCTCAGGGGCATTTTCTATCAACGCCCTCAGCCTCTCCTCCGACTCCCGTAGCGCCTCTTCTGCTTTCTTGCGCTCGGTGACGTCTATCGTTGAAAGCAAAACCGCTAGTCTTCCCTGAAATTCAGTTCTTGTTCCAAGGGCGGTTATCCATAGCTCTTTACCGTCTTTAGTCTTCGCCCGAACCTCGTATTTCTGACGCCGCTCTTCTTGATACAAGTCCTCAGTAAAACCCTTGATAACTACCTCTTTGTCCTCAGGGTGCACAAAGTCGAATATGTCCACCCCGACTCCATCCTTGAGTACCGGATCGAATCCAAACATTTTCGAGGCACGACGATTGCCATAGACCACCTTCAGGGTTTCGGCATCAACAACAACGATACCTTCAAACGTGGTCTCCAGTAAGGCTAAATAGTCTTGCTCTCTTTGTTGCAGCGCTTCCTCCATCCGCTTTCGCTCAGTGACGTCGCGGTAGTTGACAACGATACCATTGACTTTGGGATCATCGAGTAGATTACTTCCGATACCTTCCATTAATCGCCACGACCCGTCTTTGTGCAGGAAGCGGACTTCCATCTGTACAGGTTGCCCCGGATTCTTGATGGAAGTATCGAACGTGTTAGCGACGCTCTGTACGTCATCTGGGTGAAGGAACTCAAGCACGTTCCTGCCAATTAATGCTTCGGGTTTGTAGCCGAGGACCCGTTCGACAGAGGGGCTTTCATAACGTATGGTTCCGTCGCCGTTCAGAATCGAGATGGCATCCGAAGAGTTCTCGATGAGCGCTCGAAAGTGTTCTTCACTTTCTTGCAGCCGCTCCCCGGCTCGCTTGCGCCGGCTGACATTGCGAGCTCTCAAATAGGATTTGTCTATCACTACCTTGCTCTTTCCTGCCATACTGCGTCTCCTCACCCAAAGTGTACCTATTGAAATCCAGGAAACCGGCCGCCGGCTGAACGGTCGGTGTCCTTTCCAACTGAAGCTTCTCCTAAGAGTTTGGCCCCTAAACCAAATACGTCGCTCAAGACCGTTCGGTCGTCTTCGACCTACGTAAACGAAATTAGCACATCCTTCACCTGGTATACAATGGTTATTTCGCGCAACTACAGATAGGAAAATAGTACTGCGACCGCTGTGAGAAAACCAGAGGAGGGATATGAGGTCTTACTATTCATATGAACGAGTACAGTCGCTTGCAAACCGAAATGTATTGTGTTATGTTTAGAAAGCTTTGGCCAGATTACTAGTGAATTCGAGCGAGCAGGGGTATGTAGGAGGGGTGGCTTGAGTCTATTTATTGATGATACCACTCTAAGAGATGGTGAGCAGACGGCAGGGGTGGTGTTCACCAACGAGGAGAAGGTGCACATCGCCAGGATGCTCGATGAGATAGGCATTCACGAGATCGAGGTAGGTGTCCCCGCCATGGGGGGCGATGAGATGGCAGCGATCAAGACTATTATCGCCCTGGGGCTGCGGCCGAGAATCCTCACCTGGAATCGGCCAGTTATCTCAGATATCGACTGCTCGCTGGAATGTGGCACCAGAGCTGTTGCCTTGAGTATCTCTGTCTCGGACATCCATATACAACATAAACTTCGGCAGAGCCAGGAATGGGTTCTGGAGAATGTTAGAAAGGCAACCAGGTATGCTAAGAGCCATGACCTCTACGTCTCGGTTAACGCCGAGGATGCCTCGAGGGCTGACCCTGAATTTCTTACCCGGTTTGCTCAGAACGCTAAAGAGGCTGGTGCTGACCGCTTACGCTTCTGTGATACTGTTGGCGTTTTGGAACCTTTCAGAACCTATGAAGCAATTCGCCGCTTGATCGAGGAAGTGGGCCTCGACATCGAGATGCATACCCATGACGATTTTGGTATGGCTACAGCCAATGCCATAGCGGGTATCAAGGCAGGGGCCAGATACGTCAATACCACGGTCAACGGTTTGGGCGAGAGGGCGGGCAATGCCTGCCTTGCCGAGGTAGTTATGGCTCTGAAACATATTGAGAAAATCGATCTCGGCATCGACACCACCCGACTTCGCGCTATCTCCCAATACGTAGCTGAAGTTGCACGGCGACCCTTGCCGGTCAGCAAGGCGATCACCGGGGACAGCATCTTTGCCCACGAATCAGGCATACATGTCGATGGGGTGCTTAAGCACCCACGCACATACGAGGCCTTTTCCCCTGAGGAAGTGGGTGCGGAGCGGCAGATCCTGGTGGGCAAGCATAGCGGTTCTCACACTATTCATTTCAAGTTCGCTAACGAATTCGGAATTGATCTCCCAGATGATTTAGCCCATGAAATCTTGGCACGTGCCAGGGCCATGGCGGTTAAGCGGAAGAGGGCCCTGTTTGACAAGGAGTTAGCGCTTATTTATCAAGAGGTGTGCAAGGAGAGACATCTTGACTTGCCCCCTTTGAGAATACCAGGGTAATGTCCTAATTAACTCTGGAGGGTCGCAATGGATGAGGGTATTGCAAACTTCCTCTCTGCTCTCTCAGTAGAAAAGGGTTCTTCCAACAACACACTCGACGCATATAGAAATGACCTTGGCCAGTTTGCTGCGTTCGTGCGTAAGCAAACCGCCAAGAGTGAAGGGACTCAGCTAGGCTGGGAAGTTGTTGATCGGTCTCTGCTGCTGAACTACTTGGTCAACCTCAGGGAGCGGAGCTATGCGCCGGCCACTATGGCACGCAAGATGGCTGCAGTTAAATCCTTCTTTAACTTCCTGGTTGCCGAGGGCAGGCTGGAGAAGAGCCCGGCGGAGGGTATAGCCGGTCCCAAGGTGGGGAAATCCTTGCCCAAGGCGATTTCGGTTGATGAGGTCGCGAGATTGCTGGAGCTGCCGGATAAACGTTCCACCCCGGAGGGGAAACGAGACAAGGCAATGCTGGAGCTGCTTTATGCTACGGGGATGAGGGTGACCGAGTTGGTATCGCTTAACGTGCGCGATGTAAATCTGCGAGCTGGCTTCGTGCGCTGTTTTGGTAAAGGCTCTAAAGAGCGGATCATCCCCATTCATAGCAAGGCGATCAGAGCAGTCAAAGGCTATCTTGATGATGTCCGTGCCCGTCTCCTTGGGGCCACCGGAGAGACGGCTCTATTCCTCAACCGGCGGGGGCAGCGGCTCACAAGGCAGGGTCTCTGGCTGATCCTTAAGGGTTATGCCAAGAAAGCGGGGATCGAGACCGAGATAACCCCCCACGTCCTGCGCCACAGCATAGCTACCCATCTGCTGCATAGCGGGAAGATGAACCTCAGGGAGCTTCAGGAATTGCTGGGGCATGCCAATATCTCCACTACTCAGGTCTATACCCATCTCACAACCGAGCGCATGCGCCGAGTGTATGATAGCGCCCACCCTCGTGCGGAGTGAGCTCCTTCGGTGAGCAGAAGAGCTGAGAGCAGATTATCGACACCATTCTGGCTACGTCCCGGATATGAAATCTGGTTGACTATAAAGGAAGGACAAGCCCAGTTGAGTCATCTCTGGGCTATTTTGTAGTTATGCTCTAAAGGGGGTGAAGTGTTTGTTTCGGTAGTCGGCGGCAGTCGATGTTCTCGGCGGGAGGCCAAGCTTGCTGAGGAGGTGGGCGCTGAGCTTGCGAGGCGTGGTGTGACATTAGTCTGTGGCGGTTTGAGCGGGGTGATGGCCGCTGCCTGCAAAGGAGCCCGCTCCGCCGGCGGGACGACTATAGGTATCCTTCCCGGAAGCAGGCGGGAGGACGCCAATACCTATGTGGATATCCCCATCGTCACCACTATCGGCGAGGCGCGAAATGTGATTGTGGTTTGCTCGGGTCAGGCAGTTATCGCTATTTGCGGCGAGTATGGAACACTCTCCGAGATCGCTTATGCTCTGCGCCACAAAATCCCTGTTGTTGGCCTGAATACCTGGTCGCTCTCGAAGGGCGGACAATTAGATAGCTCGATAATAATCGCTCAGAGCGCCAAGGATGCTGTAGATAAGGCCTTGGCTGCAATCGAGGGCAGGGGAGATTGACCAAATGAAGGCTATCAAAGGCATCAGGGGCCGGCAGATACTTGACTCCAGAGGCAACCCCACGGTGGAGGTAGAGGTAGAGCTGGCCGATGGCACAGTGGGCCTAGCTGCTGTGCCATCGGGGGCAAGCACAGGCACCCACGAGGCAGTAGAGCTGCGCGATGGCGACCCCTCTCAATTCCAGGGGAAGGGTGTATTGACGGCGATAGCCAATATTAAGGAGATAATAGCACCCGCACTCGTGGGAATGTCGGCGCTGGATCAGGAGGGAATCGACCAGCGGATGATAGGGCTTGACGGCACGCCGAACAAGGCGAGACTTGGTGCCAACGCCATTCTGGGGGTGTCGCTCGCCGTGGCTCATGCTGCCGCCAACTCAGAGGGGATGCCGCTCTATCGCTACCTTGGCGGTGATGATGCCCACCTCCTGCCGGTGCCCATGATGAACATTCTCAACGGCGGCAAGCATGCCGAGGACTCGGTAGATTTGCAGGAGTTCATGGTGATGCCGGTGGGAGCGAGAAGCTTCGCTCACGCCCTGCAAATGGGCGCTGAGGTCTACCAGTCCCTGAAAACGGTGCTCAAGGACAGGGGAGCGAGCACCTCTGTTGGCGATGAAGGGGGCTTTGCTCCCAGCCTGGCTACGAATAGAGAAGCGGTGGAGGTGATTCTGGCTGCCATCGAAGCTGCCGGCTACCGCGCAGGGGAGCAGTGCTTCATCGCCCTTGACCCTGCATCCAGCGAGTTCTACGATGACGGCAAATACATCCTGGCAAAGGAAGGCGTATCCTTCACCAGCGCTGAGATGGTTGACTACTACGGCGAGCTCGCTTCCGCCTACCCCATTATCAGCATTGAGGATGGTATGGCGGAAGATGACTGGGAGGGTTGGAAGCTGCTCAGGGAGAAGGTGGGCAGCAGGGTCCAGCTTGTGGGAGATGACCTCTATACCACAAACAAGGAGCGGCTCAGCCGCGGCATCGCCGAGCAATCCTCGAACTCGATCCTGATTAAGCCCAATCAGATCGGGACCCTCACTGAAACGCTGGCAGTCATAGAGATGGCGAAGAGGGCGGGGTGGACATCGGTGATCAGCCACCGCTCCGGCGAAACCGAGGATGTTACCATAAGCGACCTCGCTGTCGCCATGAACACGGGGCAGATCAAGTCGGGAGCGCCCTGCCGTTCGGAGAGGGTGGCCAAGTACAATCGGCTCCTCAGGATCGAGGAAGAGCTGGGCGAGAAGGCCAGGTACGCTGGTATGGGCGCGTTTCATAGCTTGAGGCGCTAGAGTGCAATCATGAAACAGATGGGCATTACCACCACAGTCCCTATAGAGGTCTTGATGGCGGCGGGCTATACGCCCCTTGACCTCAATAATATGTTCATCGGCAGTTCCGAGCGAGAGCGCCTGGTGAATATCGCGGAGAGGGCTGGTTTTCCCCAGAACTGCTGCACCTGGATAAAAGGCATCTACGGGGTATGCATGGAGTATGGCATGAGAACCATCCTCTGCGTCACCAGCGGCGATTGCTCCAATACTATCATGCTCATGGAGGTGCTCAAGCTCAAGGGGCTTGATGTTCTGCCCTTCGCCTATCCAGATCAGCCCGATGTCGACCTCATGCAGAGGGCGCTGGAGACACTGGCGGAGAGGCTGGGCACAACCCTGGCCAGGGCAGAGGAGGTGAGAAGGGAACTGGAAGAGGCAAGGCGGCTTGCCCTGGAGCTTGATGAGCTCACCTGGAAGGGTGGGATGGTGAGCGGCCTGGAGAACCACCTGTCGCTGGTCGCCACTTCGGACTTCGGCGGAGACTATCGAGAATATGAGCGCCGCCTGGAAGAACTTCTATCTCAGGCCCGA
>SOKG01000088.1 GCA_004376205.1 Dehalococcoidia bacterium
GGGCTGGTGCACAAAACTCGATGAAGCAAGCGCTCACCCCTTTACAATATGGATTTGGGGGGCTAAGATAGCTTTGATTTGGGGCGGTTAGCTCTGTGGTGAGAGCGCTTGCTGCACACAAAAAGGGCGAAAAGGTATTGCATGTCTTATTACCACATCTGGTCCATTGGCTGTCAGATGAATAAGGCGTACTCGGAGCAACTGGCTATCGACTTGGAGCGATTAGGCTATAGGTCTACCGGGGCTATCGAGGAAGCTGACATTGCAGTAATCAACAGCTGTGTTGTACGGCAGAGTGCTGAAAACCGTGTTCTCTCCAAGTTGGACTCGCTGATACCCCTCAAGAGAGTCAATCCAGACACGGTAGTGGCTCTGGCTGGCTGCATGGTTGATGCGGGCATTGCCGAGCTAAGACGCCGTTTTTCTCATGTTGACCTTTTCCTCAAGCCGGGGGAATCCGCTGAGCTCTTGGACTTGGCCAGGGCGCGAGCTCCTGAAGGTATGCAGGACTCTACCCCGTTGCCACTGCCACCGAGCGCCTTTGTCACTATCATCGAGGGCTGTGATAACTTCTGCTCCTATTGTATTGTTCCTTATCGGCGTGGAAGGGAGAGGAGCCGCCCTCTGGCTGAAATCCGCTCCCAGGTAGAAGGCCTTGTTGAGCGTGGCGTGAAGCAGGTTACCCTGCTAGGGCAGAACGTGGATTCCTACGGATATGATCTTCCAGGCATGCCTGATCTGGCAGACTTACTCGAGGAGTTGAACTCTATTGAAGACCTCATGAGAATTCGCTTTCTCACCTCCCACCCTAAGGATATGAACCAGAAGCTTATTCGGGCTGTGGCCTCTCTGGACAAGGTCTGCGAATCTATCAGTCTCCCTGTTCAAACTGGGGATGATGAGATTCTGCAGGCGATGGGTCGAGGCTATACTGCACAGGACTACCGTGAGCTGGTTGAGCAAATACGCGGTAACGTCCCCGGCGTGGCTCTCTCAACCGATGTCATTGTGGGTTTCCCTGGAGAAACTGAGGTACAGTTTCAGAGGACACTCGATCTGCTCTCCAGCATCAGGTTCGATACCGTTCATGTGGCTGCCTACTCCCCGCGATCCGGCACGCTGGCATCGAGGGAATTTGAGGACGATGTTCCCCCGTCGGAGAAGAAGAGGCGATTACAAAAGGTCGAGGAGCTAGAGTGTCAGATAGCCTCTGAGATCAATGCTCAACTCCTGGGGCAAAAGGTGGAGGTACTGGTGGAGGGGGATAAGAAGGGGAAATGGTGGGGTCGTACCCGAACGGGAAAGCTTGTATTCTTCAACGATGACTCCAGTCGCTTGGGGCAACTAGTTGCGGTCGAGATTGAGAAAACGAGCCCTTGGTCGCTCCAGGGGGTGTTTGAACATAAGCATTCACTGTAGGGGCAGACCCATGTATCTGCCCTGATTAGAAGCAACCTGAGGAGTGAAGGAATCCTTCCTCTACGGAAAATTCGAGTCTAGGATTCTTGAGTGCGCTTGGGATAAGCAAGCGAGGCTTCAGCCCAGGGGGAGATCGATGTGGTAGTTCTTGAGCACAGCTTCTATTGCTGCTGCCGACTTCTCATCGGGTGGCATGAGGGGCAAACGAGGCTTGCCCACAGGGAATCCCAGATAGTTTAAAGCATATTTGATGGGGATGGGATTGGAGACAATAAACAAGGCGTTGACCAAGGGCAACAGGTTGCGGTGGATAGTAGCAGCCTCTCTCATTTCGCCACTAATTGCTTTGGAGATCATCTCCTTGATCTGAATCCCTACCAGATGGGAGGCGACGCTGATAGCTCCATAGCCACCCAGAGAAATAAGGGGGAAAGTGTCGCCATCATTGCCGCTGTAGAGCAGAAAGTCCTTATGCACCCCATCGAGGATCTTGGCTGATTGCCCTAGATCGCCGCTCGCTTCCTTCAATCCAATGATGTTGTCGATTCGGCTTAACTCGATAACCGTTTCCGGGGAGAGATTGGTGATAGTGCGACTGGGCACGTTATACAGGATGCAGGGCAGGCTTGTGCTTCGGGCAATGGTCCGAAAGTGCTCCAGAAGCCCTGCTTGAGTAGGCTTGTTGTAGTAAGGCACCACCAGCAGCGCAGCATCGACTCCAATTCGCTCCGCTTCCTTGGTCGTTGCTATGGCTTCTGTTGTGCTGTTGCTCCCTGTGCCCGCTACGATTGTCCCTCGCTCGCCTACTGCCGACTTCACCTCGGCAAATAGCCGAATCTCTTCGTCACGAATCAGGGTAGGGGATTCGCCGGTTGTGCCTACAACTACTACACCATCGCTTCCGGAGTCAAGCAAAGCGAGCGCCAGCTTCTTTGCCTGTTCATAGTCGACTTCTCCCTTCTCATCGAAGGGGGTTACCATCGCGGTAAGCAGACGACCCAAATTCAGCAATTGATACCTCCTCGCGTTTCTTACAGCCAGTCCTTAGAGATCAGTTGCTCAGCGATCTGAATCGTATTGAGAGCTGCTCCCTTGCGCAGATTATCAGCAACTACCCATATCGCCAGCCCATTGGGGTGTGAAGCATCGCGGCGTATGCGCCCAACAAACACCTCGTCAGTGCCAGCCGCTGCCCAAGGGTGGGGGTAGAGGCTAATAGGGGTATCATCCAATACTTTAACCCCGGGGGCGGTAGCCAGGATATCTCGTGCCTCCTCGGGGCTCATGGGATTGCTGAACTCGATATGGATTGCTTCACTGTGTCCGGTGACTACTGGCACGCGTACACAAGTCGCTGAAACAGCGATGCTCTCGTCATGAAGAATCTTCCTCGTTTCGTGAATCACTTTCCACTCTTCCTTGGTGTAGCCGTCATCGAGGAATACATCGATCTCAGGAAGCAGGTTGAAGGCTATCTGGTGAGGGTAAACGTGAGGAACGATGCTCTTTCCCTCAAGGATCAGCTTCGTTTGGCTATTGAGTTCGTCTACCGCAGCTGAGCCCGTGCCGGATACTGCCTGGTAAGTATCCACCACGATCCTCTTGATAGGATTCACCTTATGCAGCGGATAGAGTGCGACCACCATCTGAATAGTGGAGCAGTTGGGATTGGCAATTATGCCTTGGTGATGCTCCAGGTCCTCGGGGTTGACCTCAGGAACCACGAGAGGGACATCGTGATTCATTCTGAAGGCGGCGCTGTTGTCGACGACTACTGCGCCTCTCTTGGCTGCTATCGGTGCAAAGTGCTTGCTGACTTCGCCCCCCGCGGAGAATAGCGCTATATCTACCTGGTCAAACGAGTTAGGCGTGACCTCCTCGACCTCGATCTCTTGATGATTTACAAATAGCTTCTTCCCCGCTGATCTATCGGAGGCAAGAAGATGGACTGAGGCCATGGGAAATTCCCTCTGCTCCAGGATATTGATAAATTCCTGTCCCACGAGCCCCGTGGCCCCCACGATAGCGGTGTGGTACTTTCTCGTTACTACAGACCCTACCAATTCTCCTCCTCAAGACCGAGAAGCTTGTTCAAGCCAAAGACCGCTTCATTGAGTTCGGTCACTTTCTTAATGGCCAGAACAACGCAAGGCATGAAGGCTTCTCGACTTATCTGGTCAAGTCGTATCCTCAGGGTTTGACCCAATGCGCCTAGAATAATCTCCTGATGAGCAAGCATCCCTGGCAGCCGTACGCTGTGTAGCGCTACTCCCTCAAAGTCACTGCCGCGACAACTGGCAGTGCGCTCATTTGTTGCAGAGGCGTGAACGAAAGCCTTGCCTCTAGATTTGACCATCTCTCTAGCTGTAGTTAGGGCGGTTCCCGACGGGGCATCGACCTTTTGCTCATGGTGCATCTCGATAATCTCAGCATGGTCGAAAAACCTAGCTGCCATTCTTGCCAGGTGAATCATTACTACTGCTGCCAGAGAGAAGTTGGGGGCGACCACTGCCCCAATTCTTTGGCTCTGGCATAGGCTCTCGATCTCGTCAAGGTTCGCAGTGGATAGCCCTGTGGTTCCGATCACCAGCCTGACATTATGTTCTACTGCTGTTCGCACCGCAGGCATCGTGGCCTCAGCCGTGGTGAAATCTACCAGAACGTCAGGGTGATAGCGACTAAGAGTTGATTCCAGGTCAGCAGACAGCGGGATCGAGCGTGAACCGTCAGGTAAGAGTAGCTCTTTGCCCTCCCCCTTTATGTCTATTCCAGCCACTGCTTCAAGCTCTGGATCACGACATAGGGCTCTGAGCACCTCTTGCCCCATCTTCCCCAAAGCGCCGTGCACCAAAACTCTTACCCGCTCCATTACCTCCTCGATTCATCACCAGTTCTATATAGAACGACATAATTAAATGTGCATATGTCGTAATTGAACTCCAATTTCTAAATGGTAAATTCCGAATCTTAAGCTCTAGACCCCACTTAGTCTGGGATTTAGGGTCTAGGGTTTCGGTATTTTACAGGATTTCGGATTTCAAGTCTAGGGCTTTGCCATACTCAAATACTTGATGCGCTACTATAGGGACCTACTTCTTAGTGGGGTGGCCTCTCTGGGGGGGCGCTCTTAGGTCGCTCTCCTGAGGCACTCCTGTCTCCATATCCCTTGCCCTCATCTTGATAGGGGCGCGGCTGCCTAGACTCTGTACGTTTCCTGAAGGGATAGCTCGGGGGCTCTTTCTGGTCAGTCCCCAAGCGGGCACCTGGCATCTGAGACAGCTTTTCGAGTACCGCACGACGGGAAAGATTTATCCTGCCCATGCGATCGATCTCGGTGACCATGACCATGACCTCGTCGCCAACCTTAACCACATCGGCAACGCTGGGCGCATGATAGTCGGCCAGCTCGCTGATGTGCACCAGACCCTCCTTGCCGGGCAGGATTTCAACAAAAGCTCCGAAGTTGGTTACCCGGGTCACTCGACCGGTGTATGTCCCGCCTACCTCAACATCCCTGGTCAGCTCCTCAATTATTTTGATGGCCTGTTGGGTTGCCTCCTCGCTCGGTGAGCCGATAAGGACGGTGCCATCGTTCTCGACGTCAATAGTCACCTTGGTCTCGCTCATTATCGACCTAATGGTCCTGCCCCCGGGGCCAATCACGTGGCGGATCTTCTCAGGATCGATTGTTATTTTGGTTAGTCGAGGCGCGTATTTGCTTATTTCCGGGCGGCTGGCGCTAATGGTCTCTTTCATTCTCTCCAGGATGAACAGGCGGCCGTCCCTTGCTTGGCTCAGACACTGCTCCATAATCTCATAGCTTACGCTCTTTATCTTGATGTCCATCTGGAGCGCTGTTATCCCGTCAGCCGTTCCTGCCACCTTGAAGTCCATATCGCCAAGGGCATCCTCTAGCCCCTCGATGTCGGTAAGCACGGCAAATTTGCTATTCTCTCCCGTTACCAGGCCCATGGCTACGCCGGCTACTGGCGTCTTGATGGGCACACCGGCGTCCATGAGGGATAAGGTGCTGCCACAGACGCTTGCCATGGAAGTACTGCCGTTGGAACTCAATACCTCGGAGACGAGGCGAATTGTGTAGGGGAAATCGACCTCATCGGGCAGCACAGGAGCCAAAGCTCGTTCCGCCAGTGCTCCGTGTCCGATCTCGCGACGCCCGGGAGAGCCCATACGCTTTACCTCGCCGGTACTGAACGGGGGGAAGTTATAGTGGTGCATGAAACGCTTGCTCTCCTCCTGTCCAATCCCATCGATCTGTTGCTCCTGTCCCGGCGAGCCGAGGGTTGCAATGGTTAGCACTTGGGTCTGCCCTCTGGTGAACAACCCTGACCCGTGAGTGCGAGGGAAGGTCCCTACCTCACAACTGATGGGCCGAATATCGGTCAAGCCTCGACCATCGGGTCTGGTTCCTTCCTCCAAGATGAGCGCCCTTACTCTTTGCTTAAGCCCTAACTCCAAGGCTGAACTTATCTCCTGCGCAGAATGAGTGCCCCCCCACTTTGCCGCGATCTCTTCCTTAAGCTGCTCTAAGACCTCCTCGCGCTCTGCCCGGTCCTTCCAACCAAGTCCCTGCCCAAGCTTATCCCGAATAGTGGCAGCGACATCTGTCTGGAGTTCTGAGCTGAGCTCCTTGGCCTTGAGGTCCATTTTTGGTCTGCCAAGAGCTTGGATAAGCCGTTCCTGGAGCTTGATCACCTCCTGGTTTGCCTCGTGGCCGAATTCGATTCCTTTGAGTACGATATCCTCTGTTAACTCCTTTGCCTCTGCCTCTATCATGACTGCTCCATCTCTGGTGCCGGCGATAACCAGGTCTAGCTTACTTTGGGTGAGCTCGGTAAAGGTGGGATTGAGCACATACTCTCCATCTATGTAGCCGACCCGAGAGGCAGTCACTGGGCCATTGAAGAGAATATCCGAGATGCCGAGTGCCGCCGACGCACCGATGATGGCCAAGATGTCGGGGTCGTTCTCCTGATCCGCGGAAAGCACAGTCATCACCACTTGAACATCGTGGCGAAAATCCTTGGGGAAAAGTGGGCGCAAGGGCCGGTCGGTGAGCCTGCTTGTCAGCACTGCCTCCTGGCTGGGTCGCCCTTCCCTCCTGAAGAAACTGCCGGGGATTTTCCCTGCGGC
>SOKG01000014.1 GCA_004376205.1 Dehalococcoidia bacterium
GTCCTTGTTCCGGGAATGCCCCCTCATAGTCAGTGGTCCAGATCCATTTGATCTCATCGTCCGGGTCCTCCATGTCAGGCACGTTGTGGACATGGTGGCAGGCAGCTATGGCAGCTCTGAATTCATCCTTGGATGCTCTGGGATTGATCACCATAGCCAGCCGCTTCGCGACGAGTGTCTCCTCCGTCCCCGGTTCCCTCTGCGCTTCGACCGACGAGAGCACATCGAGCACTGGCTTGACCGCGATCCCTATGCTGATCAGTCCGGCCAACTTCAGGAAATGTCGTCTATCGACTTCCATCTATTCCTCCGGAGCCTGATGGCAGTCCCAGCAGTAGGGCTTTGCCCCTACGTAGTCGTGGCACTGGTCGCAGAATTCGGCCTTGTTCGTATGACAGTCAAGGCAGGTCTCGACAAGGCTTACGTCATACTCTGTTCCATCGCTCGCCACATATGTCCTAGTGCCGCCGCGAACTACTCCTTCTTTCCAATCCTCTAACAGCTCCATGTGTTTCTTTCTCATATACTCGGCGGGTTCTACGCACTGCTCCTCTTCGGTAACAATTACAGGTTGGGGCACATAGCCGCCCTCTCCGCTGGCCGAAAGGTAGATCAGAGGGAAAGCCAGCAGTATGAGGAATATAACGACTCCGGCAATGATTCTACCCTTGTCGTACATCATTTTCCTCGCTCTGGTACGGCGTGCCGCGCATATCGGTTTCTCTTTCCTTTTGCCCCTTCATCACCAGCGCATTCCCCACGAGTTCGTGAACACCGCTGACCTCCATCCCGGGGACCCAGTATTCCATCAGGGTGGGCAGCACGGCCCTATCGATGGCACAGATACAGGTGAGTAGGTTCACTCCGTGACGCTCGTGAACGTACTTCACCGCATTTGCCCTGGGAAGGCCCCCCCTCAACCGCATCTCCAGGTTTTCGTCGCTGCCCAGGCCCGCTCCGCTGCCGCAGCAAAAGGTGTTTTCCTTTATAGTGCTCTCAGGCATCTCGTGGAAGTGGTTGCAGACGTTATTGATTATATACCGAGGCTCTTTAATGAGCCCCATAGACCGGGCTGGGTTACAGGAGTCGTGGAAAGTCACTTTCCAGTGATCGTTTTTACTCGGGTCAAGCTTCAACTTGTTGTTCTTGATCAGGTCAGCTGTGAATTCGCCGATGTGAACCATTTTTGCGGATTTCGCATTCTCAAACTTGGTGCCGGTTATCGGGGATACTGGTTCCTCCAAGAAATCAGGTGGACCGTTTACTGTATCCATATACTGGTGGATGACCCTCCACATGTGGCCGCACTCTCCGCCAAGGATCCATTTTACCCCCAGCCTCTTGGCTTCGGCATACATCTTGGCATTTAGCCTCTTCAACATCTCTGCGGAATGGAACAGGCCGAAGTTTCCGCCTTCAGAGGCAAAAGAACTCCATGTGTAGTCGAGTCCGATCTCGTGGAAAAGCATCATATAGCCCATGAAGGTGAACCAGTGAGGAGTGGCGAAGTAGTCGGCGGAAGGGGCGATAAAGAGTACCTCTGCGCCCTTCTTGTTGATGGGTGCTTCCACCTTGATGCCGGTCAGCTCCTCTACCTCGCCTACGCCGAACTCGATGGTATCTTTGAAGGCGTGTGGGGGAACGCCGAGGTGATTTCCGGTCCTGAAGCAGTTAGATGCGGGCTCAACGACCCAACCGATGTCGAGCCCCACCAGACTGAGCAGTTCCCTCGCCATCATCGTTATCTCGCAGGTGTCAATGCCGAAAGGGCAGAACACCGAGCAGCGGCGACATTCGGTGCACTGGTAGAAGTAGTAGACCCCC
>SOKG01000098.1 GCA_004376205.1 Dehalococcoidia bacterium
CAGGGCAACCTATCGCTGTGCTCTGAGTGTCTCCCTTGGCTCTAAGCCATGACAATGGTGCCCTGAACTGCTTCACGCTGTCCTCAAAGGCGAATAATCGTCTTCGAATGCTGGCCCCCTGCCTCATTGTCAACAAATAGCATAGCCCCACAATCCTTGCTCAATCCGCCGCCTCGCGGGCCAAGCGCTGACCTGCAATCTCATTGCCCCCTAGTATAGGCGTCCCTCCCAGGGCTTCCACAGGTCATGTTTTTGGGCAATCCTCTTGTAGCAGTTGTAGCCAGCCCAGCCTGTCAGCCCCAAGGAGTAATGACACGACCCTGCGGCCATCCAGAAGTCCTCGATCCCAGGAATCTGGTACTGGGCGAATTCGGGTATGGGCCTCATCGCGCCCCACTGGCTGGGGGTGCCAGCAATCAAACCCCAGTTACCCTCTACGAAGTTGTCGCTTCTATGCATAATGTCCCAGGGGGTATCTATGTTGGCAGCTATCACATTATCCCAGGTCATGTTCGGCGCGTACTTCTGCCACTCTCTCAGGAAATGGTCAGGTGCTTCCTTCTTGATCTGTATCCATTCTTCCTCAGTTCTCCAACTGGCAGGGAAGGCCATTTCCTCCAGGAGGGCGACGTGTTTCCCTGGAGGGGCGTAGCGTGGATCCCATTTGGAGTCGGTGCCCTCCCAGAGATACAGCCTGTCCGGCCATTGGCCCGGCCTTATGTGCTGATTATTGAAGCGGTACTCACGGTCAAGGTAGTCGATATCAGCATCACCCATGAATATCCAGCGTGCATCACCGCAGTCGGGATTCCAACTCGCCGCCTTATACTGCGGCAGCTCGTGGAAGGCGATCTGCCCCCAGAAGATGTTGCCCCTATCTGCCCTCAGCTTGGCGATCTTCCGACGCCACTCAGCCCCCTTCGGCCCCAGATCAATATTGCGCAGGTGTCTGGCGAGGGTCTGGGTAATCACTATAGAGGTAATCACCATCCTTTTAGCCTCGACCTCGGTGCCGTCGGCCAGCCTGATTCCACAGGCCCGGCCATTTTCCACCAGTATCTCATCCACATCGGCCCCTACGAAGAATTGCCCCCCTTCTTCGCTCAGCGCCCGCTGCATGGCATGGATGACATTGTGGGTGCCGCCTACGTATACACCACCGCCGTTACCGAGTATCTGCATGGGCACTGAGATCAATGCTACAGGAAGTGGAGGTATATCGTCAGGGTATATACCTTGGGAACCGAGCATTCTCAGGGCATGTGCCCTCAGCTCATTGCTCTCGAAGAAGTCGCTGACAAACTCGGTTGCGGTCATAAACTGATGTCTGCGTTGCAGCCCGGAGTTCGGGTCGCTGATTATGGCCTCAATGGGATCAAACTCGTCAGGAAGAGCGGGAGGGTTCCACAGGACCTGCATGGCTGCAAACCCCCATTCCCATACCTTGCCTTCCCCGAACCAAGCCAGTACCTCGGCATCCGCCGGCGATATCCTCTCCACTTCTTTGATGTTTTTCTCCACGATGTCCTGCTGCGGGATCATCATGCCGGTTTCCTTGTCCCAGACTATCGATCGATAGGAGACTATACACCTTTCATCGGGAAACACCATCGCGCTGTTTACCGGGGGAAAAATGTATTCCAAGCCCTTTTCATGAAGCTTGAAATCTACATTCGCCGGGCTCGCATAGAACCCCGCATTGTGAGCACAAGGGTTACCGAGAAAACCGGAGGCTGGCCGCGCCTCAGTAGCGCCACCACCGCCCAGCTCTCGCCTCTGCTCAAAGAGGCCTACCGTCATCCCGTTCATGGCAAGGTA
>SOKG01000254.1 GCA_004376205.1 Dehalococcoidia bacterium
GAACAAGAGCAGGAAAAGGGATAGCCATGTATGGTGACAGCGGTGAACCTCAGTCAAACGTCAAGCTCCCCCCACACGACCTCGATGCCGAAGAGGCAGTGCTGGGATCGTTTCTCATCGACCCCGAGGCGATCTTCAAAGTGGTCACCTTCCTTAAGGCCGAGGACTTCTACCGTGAGAAGAACCGCTGGACCTACGAGAGTTGCCTCAAACTCTATGACCGTAGGGAAGCCATCAATCAGATCACTGTAGCTCATGAGCTGGCGCGCCAAGGACAACTGGAGGCTGCTGGCGGAGCTGCATACCTGAGTCACCTGGTTTCCCAGGTGCCGACCTCGGTGCACGTAGAGTACTATTCCAATATCGTGCGCCGTCTCTCCATGATGCGTAGGCTGATTTCTGCTTCCAACCAGATCGCAGCCATTGGCTACGAGTCACCACCGGATGACGATGACGCCCTCGATAGAGCAGAGAGTATCCTCTTCAGGCTGAGGTATGGACAGAGCCGGCGCGACTTCGTCCACATCCGCGAAGTGCTCGATCGCTATTTCGAGGAGAGCAGCTTAGCTCCAGGCCGCGAGGGTTTCCTCCCCCACGTGCTCACCGGCTTTGACGAATTGGACAAAATACTCGGTGGCATGCAGCGTTCCGATATGGTCGTGCTGGCAGCAAGGCCAAGCATGGGCAAGACCAGCCTAGCGCTGAACATCGCCCGCAACGCTGCCCTGGACCACGGAGCTCGGGTGGCCCTGTTCAGCCTGGAGATGTCCAAGATGGAACTCGCTTATCGCTTCCTCTCCTCCGAATCGGGTATCGATAGCCAGAGGGTAAGACTTGACCTTCTTAGCGAACGCCAGCGAGAGGACATCATGGAGACCATGGGGATCCTCTCCGAAGTTCCCCTTTATATCGATGATTCGCCCTTTCTCAGAGATTCGGATATGCGCAGCAAGGCACGCCGACTCCACAGTGAGAAGGGGATCGATCTTATCATAGTGGATTACATCCAGCTCATGCGCTCAAGCAGGTACACCGACAACCGGGTTCAGGAGATGAGCGATATCTCCCACTGCATAAAGGAGCTCGCCCGAGAGCTTGATGTGCCCATACTGGCTGTCTCCCAGTTGAGCCGCGCAGTAGAAGCCCGTCACCCCCATACTCCTATGCTTTCCGACCTCAGAGAGAGTGGCTCGATCGAACAAGATGCCGACGTCGTGTTCTTCATCTACCGCGAAGATGTTTACTTCACCGAGGAGGACTGGGAGAGCAAATTCCCCGACAGGCCTTACCCAAAGGGCATTGCAGACATCATAGTCGCCAAGCACAGAAACGGTCCTGTTGGACGGGCCCGCCTTTTCTTCCGAGAGCGAGTGGCGAAGTTCGAGAACCTGGAGAAAGTCGAAAGTGGAAGACCGAGCTTGCTATGAAAGGATTCAGCGGTTTCCCCGGTAAGATAAGGTTTACCCCAATTCCCAACCCGTTCTTCAGCTCGGTGCTGCCTCAGATCGATGACCTTGCCGAGCTCAAGGTTACACTCCACATCTTCTGGGCCGTGTACCAAAAACGGGGCTATCCCCGTTTTGTCACCTGCCGCGAGCTTCTGAGCAACCCTGTGTTGATGAAGGGGCTTGAGAGCGATGGCTCCCCAGACGAGCTTCTGCAACGCAGCCTGGATCAGGCGGTGAGCCGGGGCACCCTCCTCCATTTGGCCCTGAAGCGTGACAGGGACGTTGACGACCTCTATTTCGTGAATACCGAGGCCGATAGGAGGGCTATAGACAGGATAGAGAGCGGCGAACTCAATCTGGGAGAACTAGTCAAGCGCGAGCCATGCCTGGCAAGCGGGGAGCGGCCAAACATTTTCACCCTCTATGAGCAGAACATCGGCATGCTTTCGCCGATAATGGCCGAGGAGCTTAAAGAGGCAGAGAAGCTCTACCCCGCGTCATGGATTGAAGACGGCTTCAGAGAAGCGGTTGACCGCAACAAGCGTAATTGGAGATATATCTCTAGCATTTTGAAAAGATGGGCAGCGGAGGGCAAGGACGATGGAGAGCCTAGGCGACATTCTAAGGCAGAGTCTGACCCCGAAGAGTACTACAGAAGATACAGGCACCTCCTCAAAAGATAAGCCTATCCTGGAAGCTGAGGAGAACGAATGTCCTCTGTGCAAAGGGAGGGGTTGGTTACGCTTCGATGTGCCCTTCGGGCATCCTGACTTTGGCAGATTGGCGCCTTGCCAGTGTACTGAAAAGGAATTCGAGCAGGGACGCCTCGCCAAACTCGAACAGTACAGCAACCTGGGGCCACTGACCCGCCTTACCTTCGACAAGCTGCTGCCCCGAGGTCGCAGCAGTGACCCCCAAAACCAGGAGAGATTCGCCCACTGCCTTGAAGTGGCTCGACACTTCGCCCGGGAGCCCAAGGAGTGGTTGGTCCTGAGCGGTCCCAGCGGCTGTGGCAAGACCCACCTAGCAGCAGCCATAGCCAACCACTGCCTGCAAGAGGGGAACCAGGTATTCTTCATGATTGTCCCTGACCTTCTTGATCACCTTCGCACCACATTCAGCCCCAACAGCGATGTCGCCTACGATGAGCTCTTCGAGCGGGTGCGCAATGCCCCACTCCTGGTGCTCGACGACCTGGGGAGCCAGAGCAGCACGCCGTGGGCCGAGGAGAAGCTGTTCCAGATCCTGAACCACAGGTTCAATGCCGAGTTGGCGACGGTGGTAACGCTCAGAAATCTGGAGGAGCTAGATGCGCGGCTGGCTGCAAAGTTGCAGGACCCCGCCATAGCCCAGCAGTGCGAGCTGGAGAAGCCTCAACTGCCACTGTTTCAGCAGGTAGGTGGCCTGAGCTCCCAATTCCTGGCCGATAAGACCTTCGAGACCTTCGACACCCGGGGGATGAATGCCGACGAAAAGGGAAGGGAGAGCCTCCAAACCGCCTGGAGGGGAGCCCGACAGTTCGCCGAGACGCCGGAGAACTGGCTCGTCTTTCTGGGTGTGCATGGCTGTGGCAAGACCCACCTCGCGGCAGCCATAGCCAACCACCAGCTCAGGGCAGGGCGACCTGTCTTCTTCGCAGTGGTGCCAGACCTTCTCGACCACCTGCGCTCCACCTTCAGTCCCGAAAGCACAGTAACCTACGATAGCGTCTTCGAAGCTGTGAAGACAAGCCCACTGGTCATCCTGGACGACCTGGGCACCGAGAGGAGCACGCCGTGGGCTCAGGAGAAGCTCTACCAGATACTGAACTACCGCTACAACGCCCTGCTGGCTACAGTGGTCACCGTAGCCGGCTTTCTGGAGGGGATCGAGGGCCGCTTGAGCTCGCGGCTACAGGACCCTAAGCTGAGCAACGTGATTTTCATTCATGCCCCAGATTACCGAAGCCAGACCAGGCCGCCAGAGGATCCCAGGCCTCCCCGCCAGTCCCGCAGGCCGCGCTGATCAATTGTAATCTACTTGTAAACTCTTCGTAATTGTTCGTTAATACATCCTTAATCGGTCTTAATCCTATGCGCGTATAATTCCGCACGGCAAGATACGACTAACAGGAGGAAGCAAACAGAAGAAGGCAGGTTATGCCTCACTAAACATATGGACGAGCCCGAGACACCGCCATGTACCTTGACCTATCACCATCTCTTAGATACAATGTATCATTGGCATTGGCTGTCATACAATGTCATGCCGTTGGCCTTTAGCGAGGCCCCGGGCACAAGGGTGGCAAGGGAGAGGTGTCCGAGTGGTTTAAGGTGCCGCTCTCGAAAAGCGGTGTTGCTTTTTGGCAACCGTGGGTTCGAATCCCACCCTCTCCGTGGAGAGGTGCTGGAGTGGACGATCAGGCGCGCCTGGAGAGCGCGTGGCCGGTTTTCCGGCCCGTGGGTTCGAATCCCACCCTCTCCGCTTTTTCAACCTTGAGGCACCGATCTACAGAAGAGAAGCAGTGAGGATTTGGAGACTTAGATATCTGGGAATTTTGGGATGTCTGGGGTTGTTAGGTTTGGTCAATAGCTGGCTCTCTCTTTTGGCTCTCCTTGCATTATTTGGCCTATTCGGTCGACTAGAACCTAAAGGTTGAAAAAAGGAAAAATGCCGGCAATCGCCATAATTGGGGCACAATGGGGGGATGAGGGGAAGGGGAAGATAGTAGACCTTCTCGCTGAGAAGGTGAATGTCGTTGTAAGGTTCTCCGGGGGAAACAACGCAGGTCACACCGTGGTAAACCAACTCGGTGAGTTCCGGATGCACCTGATCCCCTCGGGCATCTTCCACCCAGATGTGACCTGTGTCATCGGCAATGGAGTGGTCATCGACCCCGCTGCGTTTTTGGACGAGGTCGAAAGCCTTAGGCAACATAATGTTAGCACGGGCAACCTCTTCGTCAGCGATCGAGCCCACCTGATCATGCCCTATCACATCCTCCTCGACGGTTTGGAGGAAGAGGCGCGAGGCAGCGGAGCGATAGGTACTACCCGCAAAGGTATTGGCCCCGCCTTTGCCGACAAGACATCTCGTATGGGTATCCGCATCTGCGACCTGCTCGATAAGGAGGCCTTTCGCAGTCGGCTTAGCTTCGTGCTGGAGTACAAGAACAGCATCCTGACCAAGCTATATGGTGCCGCCCCTCTTTCCCTGGACAAGCTCTACCGAGACTACTGCCAGTACGCAGAGCGCCTGGCACCTTACGTCCGCGAAACGGACGTGATATTAGAAGAGGCGCTGGAGAAAGGCGAATGGGTTCTGCTTGAGGGAGCACAGGGTACCATGCTCGACCTCGACTTCGGCAGCTATCCCTACGTTACCTCGGCGGTAGCAGGCGGCGTATCCCTGGGAGTGGGGACGAGCCCGGCAAACATCAAAGGGGTCGTCGGGGTGTTAAAGGCATACACCACGAGGGTAGGAGGTGGCCCCATGCCCACTGAACTTCATGATGAGTGCGGAGACCAGATGAGAGAAGGGGGTCACGAGTATGGTACCACTACAGGGCGTCCCCGCAGGTGCGGTTGGCTTGACGCCGTTGTCGCCCGCTACTCTGCCGACATCAACGGCTTCACCTCCGTTGCCATCACCAAGTTCGACATCCTCGACGCTTTCTCCTCTCTCAAAATCTGCACCGCCTACGATATAGATGGCGTTATCTACAATCGTCCCCCAGCCCACTCGGCCCTGTTTGAGAAATGCAAACCTGTCTATGAAGAGCTGCCCGGCTGGCAATGCCCCACCAGCAACATTCGCCGCTTCGAAGAACTCCCCTCCCAGGCTCAGGCATACGTGAGAAGGATAGAGGAGCTGATCGGGTGCCCGGCTAGCATTATCTCTGTCGGTGCCGCGCGGGAACAAACAATTATGGTCAGACCTATCCCGTGATACCCCTTGAACATGAGACAGCTCGCCCCACGACCTCACAGAGAACCCCAAACGTTATGTAGAGAATGCCATTTCCTTCTGTTATAATAACCGCTTAGGCGGCAAGAGTATCGAGGAGGTAAGGAAGAGTGACGGTGACAGACAAGCCAGAAGTGACCTTTGGGAAGATAACGGAGGAAGGGCTGGCCAAGATGCGGGCCAAGTTCGGCGTGCCCTACTACCCGATTAGACAGAACGAAGTCGCTACAAAGGATGCCATAAGACAGTTCTGCAACGGTATAGGTGACGAAAACCCCCTATTCCGCGAGCCAGAATACGCTGCCAGAACGAGGTGGGGGCACATCATTGCGCCTCCCCTGTTCTTATACGCCGTGGCGTGCCCCCAGGGAATGGAGGGACTGCCTGGCGTACACGCCTTCTACTGCGGCTGCACTTGGGAGTGGTCCCAGACCATACATATCAACGATGAGCTTACCGTCGTCGACACCCCCCTCGACCTCATAGAGAAGCAAGGCAAGATGGGCGGACGCCAATTCCTGCAAATTGGCAGGACGATATACCACAACCAAAGAGGCGAGGTTGTAGGCACTCAGAAAAGAGAGACCATGCGGATTGAGAGAGGGGCAGCCAAGGAAAGGGGCAAGTACGCCGAGATCAAGAAATACAGTTACACCGAAGAGGAACTGAAAAGAATCGATGACGCCTACGAGGCAGAGGAGATCCGGGGATCGACCCCGCGCTTCTGGGAAGATGTCAACGTCGGCGATGAGTTAACGCCTGTTGTAAAGGGCCCGCTTGGCCAGACAGACATGGTGGAGTTCTGGGTGGGGATCGGCGGCGGCCAGGGCGCTCACCGCATACGCCGCAAATACATGAAGCGGCATCCCAAGTGGGGCGTCAAGGATCATGAAACGGGTGTGCTTGAACCTATGGCCGATGTCCACTACGAATCGGACAAGTCCGATGCGATAGGGGTTCCTGTGGCTTACGATCTGGGCATGCAGCGGTTCTCATGGGGGGGCCACCTCATGACCAACTGGATGGGAGATGAAGGATTCCTGAAGAAGCTCAGCGCCCGGTGCATCCGCTTCAACATGTTCGGGGATACGCAATTCATCGGAGGTACTGTCACCAAGAAATACCAGGATGGCTATGAGTATCT
>SOKG01000201.1 GCA_004376205.1 Dehalococcoidia bacterium
CGGAGATGGGTGAGACAGCGGTCAAATTCTCAGTGGGCCGAGGCTGCAACTTCTGCTCACGCAGCGGTTTTCTGGGTCGAGTGGGGGTGTACGAATTACTCACCCTTAGCGATAACGTGAGAAAAATGGTAATGAGGAGTGCACCTGCCGGTGAACTCAAGGAAGAGGCCATCAAAGAGGGTATGATCTCAATGCATCGTGATGGCATGCAGAAGGTCAAGGATGGGATGACCACCCCTGGAGAAATACTGCGCAACGTGTTCACTATCCTGTGATTGCCCCTAATTCTCACCTCTCTTCCATACTTAAAGAACTAAAGTACTACTGGAGTACTATGGACATTTTGCGAGATGCTGCATAGTATAAACCTGTAGGAGGTGTGGCAATGGAGTTCAGATACACTGCCAGCTCAGGCGACGGGGGTCCAGTCAGCGGGGTCTTGGTCGCTGAGTCGGAGGCCAATGCCGAGCAGATACTGTGGGACTCTGGGCTTGTAATCATCCAGTTGAAGAAGAGGGTTAAGATGCCCGCGCTACACGAGGCAATGCCCTCACTTTTCGGGGTGAAGCGGCGTGATGTAATACAGTTCAGCCGAAACATGGCTAGCCTCCTTGATGCCGGCATACCCATCCTGCGAGCGTTGACGATACAAAGTCGCTTTGGAAAACGGGGTTTGAAAGCTGTGCTGAATGAGGTGATAAGTGATCTTGAAAAGGGGAGCCGCCTCTCACAGGCCTGCGCCAAACATCCTTCTGTTTTCCCGATATTTTATGTCTACCTGTTGAGGACGGGTGAGGAGGTCGGCAACCTCTCCCAGGTATTGAGGGATACAGCTGCGCAGATGGAGAGCGACGAGGTCACTACGTCCAAAGTGAAGCGCAGCCTAGCCTACCCAGCGTTTGTTCTGCTGCTCGCAATTGGCGCTATAGTTGTGATGATGGCGAAGGTAGTTCCTGCGTTGACATCTATGTTCCACGAATTCGGGAGTGACTTGCCACCGATGACCCGAGGGCTAATAGCAGTGAGCGACTTCTTCGAGGCTGCTTTCTTGTACATTGTTTTAGGCGTGGTGGTGATAGGTGTCGGAGGATACTTCTATATCAGGACGCCGGGAGGGAAGCGGAGGAAAGATATGGTGATGCTGAGAATCCCCATAATAGGGCAGGCAATACTTAAGGCGGGGTTATCCAGGTTCTGCCGCAATATGAGCATGCTGGTGGGAGCCGGTGTATCCCTGTTTGATGCTCTGAAACTGACCTCGGAAACAACTGATAATAGTGTGATAGCTGAGTCTGTGAGTGGTGTTCGCTCTAGGGTGGGGGATGGACAGCTGTTCTCCCAGGCGGTGGCTGCGGATGCCATTTTCCCGCCGCTGATGCCCGAGATGATAGCTGTAGGTGAGGAGGCGGGGAGCCTGGAGGGACAGTTGACTAAGGTCTCTAATTTCTATGAGGAGGAGGCGGAGAGGGCCGTCTCTCAGGTTACCGCGACGCTGACGCCGGCACTCACCGTCGGGGTGGGACTGATAATTGGGCTTGTTGCGGTGACATTATACAGCTCCATCTATTCGATGGTTGACGTGTTGCCGGATTAGTATTTAGGAAAAGAGCGAGATAGGGGTAACAGCAGATGTTGAAGCGTATTGGCCAGATTTGCCGAAAAGCACTGTTCAGCAACTCAAGCGGGGCCACATTGGTGGAGGTGGTAATCGCCGTTGTCGTTCTGGCGCTGATAACGGCATCTGTTGCCCCTGTCCTGCTTCTGATCACGAAGTCTCAGTTCTCATGGACCGAGCAGAGAGTCGCGGAGAGCTTGACCCGAAACCAGATTGAGTATATCAAAGTCGCAACCTACATACCTGGCAATGAGACCTTGCCTCAATATGCAGAGGTGCCCACACCCGACGATACCTACCACATTGATATTGTTGCCCAGCCTGTAGACCCGACAACTCGGGAACCGCTCGTTGCGGGTGACGAGGGCATTCAAGAGATAACGGTCAGCATTTATCATGCAGATAGGTTGGTGCTGCAAACCAAGAACTATAAGGTTGACCGGCTAGACGTATTGGCGCTCTAAGGGATACGGAGAACGCTATGATTTGGGGAAAGCGAAAGAGGAGAGGCCAGGCGGGTTTCACCATGGTGGAGTTGATGGTTGCCATTGCCATCAGCATGCTTATTGTGGTCGGCAGCCTGGTGTTTCTGCGTTACATGGTTACTATGGCTGATGAAAACAGGGACAAGACAATGGCAACGCTCCAGGTACAGTACGTCGGCTTCTGGATCAGTGAGGATGTTGTGCAGGCTCAGACTATCGAGTTCGAAGCCGAGCTCGAAGAGCAGCCCGAACCCCAGCATGGGTTTCCGCTCAGGCTGACATGGGAGGAGTGGGGCGGCTCTCGCAGCGAAACGATTACGTACTACGTTGAGGATATGGAGGACGAGGAACTCTGGCGGCTCCTGCGAACAGAAGAGGTTTATGAGGGAGGTGAGCTAATTAGCACCGCCACGTCTCTGGTTGCGGAGTACCTGGTCCCCTGGTCCGAGGCTGAGGCTACAGGAACGAGAGGTTGCAGGATGGTTTACGATGCGGAGTATGACACGATGAAGTCACTGGTAATTGAGGTGGCCGCCAGAGCCGACCGCAGTGAGGCAAGCGGCACATACGAGATATATCCCAGAGCCGTGGTTGACTGGCTTCCACAGAATGTGGACGCTCAGTATATCGGTCCCGAGTGCCCTGTCAGCTAAGGAGGGGGGAATGATGAGAAGTTCAAATTTTCGGAAAAGCGAAGCGGGACAAATCCTGGTCTATGTCACGATTACGCTGGCGCTGACCTTGCTGGTTGTCCCGCCGCTATTGGGGTTCATCTTTGGCGCTGGCCGTACGGCCCAGATACGTGAGGATAGGATGCTCGGGGTCTATGCCGCCGATGCCGGCATAGAGGATGGATACTACAGGTTAATAGGGAACTCGACCCCCCTGCCGCAAAGCCCGGACGATCCCCCATGGGTCGGCAGCATATTGGATGTGAACGGATATGAAGTAGCTATCGAGGTCTACAGAGAAGCCGAGGACGTCTACAAGATTGTCTCCACGGCCACCAGCTACACTGGCGCCAACGTCACAATAGAGTCGTATGCCGCGGCATTGGACTACTCATACCTCCTTGATAGCGCCTTAAGCAGTTACGGCGACATAACCATCAGATCAGGTGCTGAGGTCCACGGCAACGTTACCTATAACGGCGAGCTGGACAACAAGGGTGACATCATTGGGGGTAATGCAACTAAGGGAGTACCAAGCTGGCCAGACGGGGACTGGCTAAAGGCTTTCTATTACGCGGATGTGGAAGGTGTAGAACCCTATGGAAGCAGCCAGCTAGAGATCGAGCATGACGAGAATATGGGTCCGTTGTATACAGAGGAATCCCTGAACATCTATTCCAGCAGGAAAAATGCGACGCTAACGCTTATGGACACTTTCTATGTGACAGGCGACCTGGATATCGGCAAAACAGACAAAGCCTTCGTGCTAGATCTCAACGGTCAGACTATATTTTGTGAAGGGGAGATTCGCATAGGCGGACAGTGCACCATCACCGGATCAGGAGCCATCATTGCCCTGGGAGACATTGTCTTTAAACCAAAGGTGCAGAGCGGACCTGGTGATTTCGTGTTCGTCATGTCTGTCAGCGGCGATCTTGAGGCGCTACCTAATGGCGATTTCTACGGCGCTATGGCGGGGGGGTTAGTTAAGATTCAACCGGGCAGTATTATCAAGTGGCGCGAGGTCTCGACCGATGAGCTGGCCTTTTTCCCCGTGGGTGAGGCTTTGCCGGGCATCAGGGCCTATATTATTCGTTACTGAGTAACAAGCGGGCATACGTGCAGGTCATGAGGGAAAGCTCCTTGAGGAGACCTGGCGTGTCGGTGGGGAATCGCAGTTAGCCATAAGACTCTCTATGATCTCTCTCCCCCGGTGGGTGGCGACTAACATGAGGAGGGCTGTGCCGCCGAGGGAGAGCGACTTTGTTAGGACCTATAAAGAGGAAGGGCAACAAAGTACCCCCTGGGATTAGGAAATTTGGGGGGTTGAAAAGAGCCTGCAAACATACTACTATCAATGCGACTATGAAGTCGGAGGAGAAAAGGTAGAATGAACATTGATATCAATCTGCTACCTGAAGAGCTGCGTCCCCGACCTGCTGTGGAGACGAGGACCTTGTTTGTGATATTACTCATCCTGGCTCTGGCTGGTGGTTGTTATCTCTTGTTCGACGCGAAGAGTGACGCGGAAGCCGAGATGGCGGATCTGGAGGAAAGCATAGACGAGGTCAACCAGCAGATTAATGGTATCCGCCAGGAGGGTCAGGCGTTGAAGAACTCAGTCGACAGGCTGGATACACTGACGAAGAGTTACGAATCCTTCGTGGCCTCCAGGATAATCTGGGGGAGTGCTCTGGAAAGGGTGCAGTCCCTTAAGCCGACGGGTGTGGACATAAGTGCGCTTACTCAGCAAGGAAATACCCTCCTAATAGGAGGTACGTCCTCAGGCTACAGCGCAGTAACCAGCTACGGCCGCGCCCTGGACAGGGACACGAAGTTCACACTCTCCGGGTGGCCGACACTTAACTCCGCGACCTTTTCGCTAACTGTCAGAGTCGCGCTTGGGGGTGGGGGATGATAGAGTTGCTGAGACAGAACATCCGGCTCGCCGCCCTCATTGCGGTGGTTCTTCTCCTTTTGGTTGTCGTTATCGTACTGTTACTCCAGTGGCAATCGGCTGAGGACAACCGGGTGGAGGTGGAGGATGAGTGGAATCGTGCTGACGCTAACCTGTTCAATACTCGTGTTCAGTACGACTTGAATACTCTGCAGGCGGAGGAGGACCGACTGTCCGCCAAGCCCCGATTCCCAGCGGAGCTGCCCATTGTTGAGTTGATGTTGTACGTCGCACGTGGAGAGGACTTGTATCGGGTAAGTATCACTGAAGTCGCGCCCGCTGCCGCTGGCAGCGAGGCGATCGGCGGCAAGACTTATCGCGCCTATAAGACGCAAGTAACTGTAACGGGGACTTTGACGAACATCATCTCGTTCCTTAAGTATGTAGAGAGAGGGCCTTTCAACAGCATTAGGATCGAGGATGTGAGTTTGAGCGGTTCGGGGGGAAGCTGGCGGGGCAAGTTCACTATAGTGATTTTCACCGAGTGATAGAGGGAGGCAGAGGACCATGAGGTTGTTTGATCGTCGCCAAATGGCTTTTACGGTAGAAAGCATGACCTTGAGACTGCTTGTCTTCTCGGGGAGGAAGATCGAGAGCTGGTATAGTGTTCCTCTCAGTCCCAATCTGGTGAGAGAGGGGCTGATCTCTGTGCCTGAAGGAGTGGGCAGCGTTATGGCTGAGGCGATCAAGGAGAATGGTATTCCCAACGGGGGGGTGGTTTGCGCAGTGTCCAGCGCGGGAAGTGCAACGCAGACGATCACCCTGCCGGGAGTGACGAAAGGGAATATGAAGGAAATGGTTGGCCGGGAGATAAAGAGGACCATGCCGAGTTCCGTGGACGTCGATTTCGTCTTCTGGCAAGAATTGGCTGGAGAAGAGGTGCAGAAGCAGCAGGTTTATGCCCTCGCTGTGCCCAGGGGTAACATTGTTGGTGTAATGGAGGCTTGTCGTGCCGCGGGGGTGACAGTAAGAGGCATAGAGCTAAAACCCTTTGCCTTAGTACGGGCAGTAAACTGCAAGAGTGGTGTCATCGTGCACGGCGAGGTGGACAACATTGAAGTGGTCATTGTAGACAAGTCCTTCCCTGGGCTGTTCCGCAACATTCCCGTAAAAGATGCTGACCCTACGCCTGAGGTGGCTTCCGAGAATCTCCTGCGTGAGCTTCCCTTCACCATCGATTATTACAATCGCACCTATCGTGACGCTCAACTCGACCCCGAGGCTGTTGTTTACTTCAGCGGTGAACTTGCTCTAGACCCCAAACTGGCTATGGAGATAACGGAAGCAACTGGACGCGAAGTTGTTGGTGTTGAGCCCATCGAGGAATATCCGCCGAATTTTCCTATGGCGCAGTTCTTGACCAACGTGGGACTGATGCTCAGGGAGAAATGGTAGATAATGAGTTGGCTCAGATTTGCCTTTGGCAGTTGAAATGAGGTGATGGCAGCTTTAGTATCGGTTGGCTTTGTTCTCCTTGGCCTGTCAGTAGGCAGTTTCCTCAATTTGTGCAGTGACCGCCTCCCACGTGACCAGTCCATCATCCGGCCAGGTTCGCGTTGCGACAACTGCGATCGAAGCCTCAAGGCAATTGACCTGGTACCTGTGTTCAGCTATCTGTGGCTGCGGGGTCGCTGCCGCTATTGTGGCGCTAGAATCCCGATTCGACTGCCTATTCTGGAGTTTGTGACCGCCGCCGTTTTCGGACTGCTGGCGTGGCATTACGGCCTCGGCCTCGAGCTTGCTATTGCTTTGATCTATGCCAGCCTCTTCCTGCTCATATTCGTCATCGATCTGGAGCAGGGGC
>SOKG01000111.1 GCA_004376205.1 Dehalococcoidia bacterium
GCTGTAGATAATGGGTTCCCTGATGAGTTCCTGAGGAAAGGTAAACATTACCTGTTTCTTGGCCATCCTATCCTCCCTGTTTATGGCTGGATAAGCAAAGCGATTATGAAGTCTCAGGGACTTCAAACTGCCGCGCCAATCGATTCCTCAACTGACTCTATGGTTGGCTGGACAGTTAATGGTCGAACGATGTCTGCCAGAATCTCCTGCGTCCTCGGCCCCGCCCCGGTGACAGAGGCAACTGTAAGCTCACTTCTCTTGATTGCTCCCGATGCTGCAAGCCTTCTCAATGAGCCTACAACTACTCCGCCCGCTGCCTCAGCGAAAATGCCCTCGGTTTGGGCCAGCAGTTGTACTCCGGCAATGGCTTCCTCATCGTCGACAGCGCAAGCCCCACCCCCTGACTGCCTGGCGACCATTAACGCATAGTGACCATCGGCAGGATTGCCAATCGCTATGGACTTGACAATGGTGTCCGGCGTCACTGGATGGATATGAAGGCTACCCGCGTTGAATGCATCGACAATAGGCGAGCTGCCGGCGGCCTGGGCGATATACATGTGTGTATTGACCGGTTCGATCAAGCCCAGCATGGCAAGCTCATCCAGCCCCTTCCATATTCGGGTAAAGAGCAGTCCCGAAGCAGCAGGAGCTACCACACAATCAGGGGCACGCCATCCCAGTTGCTCTGCAACCTCGTAGCCCAGAGTCTTGCTCCCCTCGGCGTAATAGGGTCTGAGGTTAATGTTGATGAATCCCCAGTTGTATCTCTTGGCGACCTCAGTACAGAGACGATTGACGTCGTCATAGCTTCCATCAACCTTAATCAGAACTGGATTATAGATTGCTGCCCCTACGAGCTTACCTGGTTCTACATCGGATGGAACGAAAACGTAAGCTCGCATATTTGCCTTGGTGGCATGGGCGGCGACGCTAGCAGCGAGGTTGCCCGTTGACGCGCAGGCTACCGTATCAAACCCGAACTCCCGGGCCTTGCTGACAGCAACTGAAACTGGCCTGTCCTTGAACGAGTACGTTGGATTGAGGCAGTCATTCTTAATGTACAGCCTGTCTAGTCCCAGTTCACGCCCCAGGTTATCAGCCTTGAGAAGCGGGGTAAAGCCCGTGCCGATATCCACCTCATCGCCTTCCACTGGCAACATATCGCGGTAGCGCCACATGCTCTGTGGCCCTGCAGCCAGCTCCTCTCGACTCAGCCCTCTGGCCATGGCTTTATAGTCATAGCTGACCTCCAACGCGCTAAGACAGAAATCGCACCGATTGAGAGGCTGGAGTGGATACTCCTGCCCACACTTGCGGCAGCGCAGCGCTCTGGCATATGACATACCCTCACTCCTTTAGCCAGGCTCTAGCGCCTGGCGCAAGTCATCGATCAAATCATCAACATTCTCCAAGCCAACCGATAGCCGGACCAGTTCGGCGGTGATTCCCACCTTTTCTCTATAATCCTTGGGCATCGAGGCATGGCTCATCGTCGCTGGATGTTCAGCAAGGGATGCAACACCCCCAAGCGATTCTGCCAGGGAAAAGACCTTGAGCCTTCTCAAAAAGGTATTGACGCTCTCAATACTTCCTCTTGCTTCAAACGACACCACTCCACCAAATCCCTTCATCTGCCTTCTGGCGATTTCATATCCAAGATGGGAGTCAAGCCCTGGATAGAACACTTTCTTTACCAGAGGGTGCTCCTTAAGATAGTTCGCCACAGCAAGGGCATTCTCCTCATGTTGCTTCATCCGCACCGCCAGAGTCTCAATACCCCGGAGTACCAGCCAGCAATCAAAGGGAGAGGCGCAGGTTCCCATAGCATTGAGGAGAAATTGAATCCTCTCGGTTAGCTTGTCAGTGGTGGTTACCACTGCACCCCCAACGACATCGCAGTGTCCGTTTAGGTACTTAGTTGTGGAGTGGACAACTAAATCAACCCCATACTCAATAGGTCTAAGGAAATAAGGGGTAGCGAAGGTATTATCTGCCACTGTCAATATGTCATGCCTTCTAGCAATATCAACGACCATTTCGACATCAACAATGTTCAGTAATGGGTTGGACGGGGTCTCGAGCCACAGCATTCTGGTATTGGGTCTTATTGCGTCTTCAATTCTCGCCCTATTGTCCATTCTCACAAAGGTGAACTCCAGTCCAAAGTCCTGCATTACATTCTGAAATAGCCTGTAGGTCCCTCCATAGACGTCATCCCCTGAGACTATGTGGTCGCCTGGCTTGAGCAGGTGGATGACGGTGGCTTCGGCAGCCATACCGGTAGCAAAGGCAAATCCCGCCTTTCCTCCCTCAAGCTGAGCAACGGTATCCTCCAGGACCTTTCTCGTCGGATTTGACGTACGTGAGTAATCATAGCCTCTCGTCTTGCCTACATCCTCAAAGACGAAGGTAGATGTCTGGTATATGGGTACCGAGACAGCACCAAATGTCCGATCCGGTCTTTCGCCCGCGTGAATGGCTAGCGTCTCAAATCTCATATTCCTCCTCCCTGACTGAACTCCATCACAATTTCCCCTTGCCTATTATATTCCCGGCGCTGCCGGCTGGACTTCCTGGAAGAGCCAGGTAGACAGGTAGCGCTCGCCAGTGTCAGGTAGAACCACCACTATCAGCTTGCCATCGTTTTCCTGCCTTCTAGCTACCTCCAATGCTGCCCAAGTCGCTGCCCCCGAAGATATGCCTGCCAGTATACCTTCCTCCTTGGCCAATCTCCTTGCCATTATACCAGCATCCTCATTGGTAACCTTGATTATTTCATCGACTAAGTCTAATCGCAATACGTCGGGCACGAATCCGGCACCAATGCCCTGAATCTTGTGAGGACCAGGCTTGCCTCCGGAAAGGACGGGGGAATCGGCAGGTTCAACTGCAATGGCCTTGAACTCTGGCTTTCTCGGCTTGATGCCCTCAGCTACGCCAGTAATTGTCCCTCCGGTCCCTATCCCTGAGACGAGAATATCCGCCCTACCATCGGTATCCCTCCAGATCTCCTCAGCCGTAGTCAGCCGGTGCACCTCTGGATTTGACGGGTTCTTGAATTGCTGGGGCATAAGGTAGTTGCGGTTTTCCGCCACCAGTTGTTCCGCTTTCCTCACCGCTCCTGGCATCCCTTCGGCACCGGGGGTTAATATCAACTCAGCTCCGAAAACCGACAGGAGTTGCCTCCGCTCCAAAGACATGGTGTCAGGCATAGTCAGGATGAGCCTGTATCCCCTGGCGGCGCAGACAAAGCCAAGGGCAATACCGGTGTTGCCACTGGTAGGCTCGACGATGACAGTGTCTTTGCCGATTAGCCCCCTCTCTTCGGCATCGACAATCATTGACACTCCAATCCTGTCCTTCACATTCCCTAGTGGATTGAAAGACTCAAGCTTTGCCACTACCTCTGCCTTTGCCCCCTCAGTTACACGGTTCAATCTGACCAGAGGCGTGTTTCCAATCAGCTCAGTGGAGTCCTTGGCTATGCCTCTCGTTACCTTCGGTATCTCTATGGTCTTATACTTAAGCGTCTCCACTTTTGGGATTACCTCCTCTTTGTTGGTTGTTCAATGCTGGGTATGCGGCTGCCGTCTTGATCCGCGCCCTCATATCGTGTAGTCTTCCCTGGTTCCCCTCCCTCTACCAAAGCTTATCCTGTTCCACAGTCTTTCATGCGAGTAGTAGGTAAATATTTTTATTGCTGAGTCTGCAATGCCTACACCTGCTGACAACGCTACCTCGCGGGTGAACAAGAAAACGACAAACGCTGTAATAGTAGCAGCTATAAGACGCCATGACACGGCTTTTGCGATGCTTCTCTTATGGCTTTCCATACCAACCAACCTGAAGCCAGGTTGCTGAAAACAGATAGAGGGGTGTAATGCCATTATCTGGTGATAGTCAATATAAACCTGTCCTCACCCTCTGTTTCAAAACCTGCTTCTAAACCTCTGGCTTTTAGCTCTTGTGCCACGCTTTTGAGAGAGTCTTTATCGCCCAGTATTATTCTCGCTGTCTCTCCCTCGTCCAAACCATCGATTAGCTCGATTGCTTTTATCTTTGAGAGGGGGCAAACCAGATCGCACAAATCGTATTCCCTTTTATGCAGATCGCCGGATTCTGTTTCGAGGATATCCTGGTAAAAGCTGGCGTATTTGAAGGCGTCATCTGGCGAGATAACAACAGCTAGTCCTGTATTTGACCTGGCATAATTCAAAGCAACATGGAGTATGGCCCCAGTTGTCGGCCCGACAGGAATGCCGTCCTTTCTGGCTAACTCTATAGTAGTGCGATACGCATCCTCGTCTGTTACTTCTACAGCGTCGTCGATTACTGAGCTGTCCAGAATCTTCGGTACAAACTCAGCATCTAATCCGGTGATTCTCTTCATACCCGGTAGCTTATGGTTCGGGGAGGAAGGCTCTACCCCAATAATTCTTGTTGCGGGGTTCTGCTCTTTGAGATACCTGCCGACACCGGTTATCGTGCCACAAGTGCCAAATCCAGCGAAGAAGTAATCGATTTTGCCCTGTGTTTGCTTCCATATTTCGGGCCCTGTCGTCCGGTAATGAGCTTGAACATTCAGCTCGTTCTCGTACTGATTAGGGCTGATGTAACTATCTCTGGTAGCCGGACTCTTTACCAAGCCGTTAACTAGACCTCTGGCTCCTTCAGTGGGGAACAAAGGACATAGCGCATCATCTACCTCCCTGACCTTAGCTCCTAAGAATCTTAATATTACCTTCTTTTCCTCAGGGATCCCTTCGGGAACAGCTATCTCTACAGGTATTCCCAAAGCATTGGCGACACAAGCCAAGGCAATACCGGTATTGCCCGAGGACGGCTCAACAACCGTCCTACCCCCTATGTCCAGCGCCCTCAGCATTTCGTAAGCAATTCGATCCTTAATCGAGCCAAAGGGATTATATCTTTCAAGTTTAAGGTAGATTTCAAATCCCCTGTTTGCGTTGATTTTATTCAATCTGACCAGCGGTGTGGGGTTGTGTACGCTGGCTATTAGCTGTGTTACATCAGAATAGACCCTCAGAGTATGGTCTAATTCCTTCTCTTTTACTTCGTTTTGTAGAGATAGGCCCCTTTTTCTCATTTCAGGCTTTGAGTGCGTATACCGCACTCCCTCCCACATTTGCTGGTATCTTCCCATCTTCCATCCCGCTCAAGTTCGCCCCCTGGATGTGTGCAGGGCGCACATCCAAGAGACCGGTAGCCTTTTCCATACCATAGCAGGCAAGTCTCACTGCCAAAGAATCATCCTGGGGAGCTTCTGGCACGCTATCAGCAACTATATGTACAGTTGTGCCAAGATCCATCTTCTTATACCCTCGGATAGTTTGTTACCGCATCTGCAATCAACCCTCTTGCAAGCTCAACTTTGTCTTTCGTTTCTCACCACCTCGAGAATAAGTACCTGAGCGAAGGTTTGGCTCAACAGGCGCCGTCATAAGGTATACAGGTTCCCCCTCGGCCCTAAACTTCCTCCGCTCTTCAGCCTTTTCGATGAGCTCCAAGCCCAAGGGCCTTGCTACTTCGTCGAGATACCTAGATATACCCAGGCGACCGATTGTAGCCCCAACCCTTTCTCTCCCCTGAGCATTGGCCTGGTACCACTCTGTAGTCCTCTCGATCAGGGAGAAACATTCCGCGTCAGAGACGAACTGAGCTATCTCATAGGCATAGAGAGGGTGCCTCCCATGCTTGCCACCCACCCGGACAAGCCATCCCATCCTCGCCGATACCATGGCACCCACCGGGCAGACTTTGATACAATCCGCGCAATAGATGCACTTTCCATTATCCCTCACGGGGAGGCCATCCACAAGGTCAAGGGCATCTTCCTCACAGCTACTAATGCAGAGGCCACAGCTATTACATAGCTCTGCCACCAATGCCGGCTCAGCTATTCCTTGAAATCCTAGGTCCATCTCCCTAGTGCGGGCACAATCAATCGGACATCCAGAAAAAGATATCTTGAATTTGTGGTGACCGGTGGGGATTCCAAAATAGCGCCTATCCACCTCCAGGCACATGGCCTGAGCGTCCGTAAGACCATTGGGGTTATAGGTGCACCCCGCACAGGCAGTCGGCACCCTGATACGAGGGCCGCAGGAGGCAACAGACCAATTCATTTCCTTCAGCTCAGCAACGATAGCGTCGAAGTGCTGGTGGTGAACATAAGGGATTTCTATCGACTGTCGAAAAGAGGTATGAACCTCTCCCTGCCCGTACTTCTCGGCAATCTCAGCCGCTTTGTGCAATTGTTGAGATGTCAGTTTCCCCGCTGGGCATCGCAACCTTACTGTGAAAAGGTCCCGTTGAGTTTGCTTGATAAACCCCCCGCTCCTGAGCGCTTCGAAATCCAGCTTCAAGCGGCGAGCCTCCTGTTTCAGTTGTACATCCATTTCCCCCCCATTACTCAAAGAACCTCTAGTACTACCTTTAACTCAATGATTTGCCCGTCCCATTTTT
>SOKG01000006.1 GCA_004376205.1 Dehalococcoidia bacterium
AGGCAGGGCTTTGCTATACGCGATAAACTCGGCACACTGCTCCGACACAATCTCAGACCTCAGCGCGTGTTGAAGCCTTTTCCCCTTCAATCCGATCTCCCAGCATTCCTGACGCCTGCAAAGATATGCGCCTCGCCCCCCTTCCTTCCCCCTAGGGTCTATCTCCACACCACCCTGCGGCGTGCGTACAACCCTCACCAGCTCCCACTTTGGTCGTTTTTCCCTGCAAGCGATACAAGTGCGCTCTGGCACATGTTTGGGACGCTTCTGAGACCCTGTCATCTACTGACTTTCACCCTCCTCCGAGAGCTCATCGTACTCATCAGCCACGGGCAATGCGGCGGCCCTTCGGCCCCTCCGCGCCCTACCATCCTCTAACTTCTCCTCCCTGGAAGGCTTCTTCTTACTCTTCTTTTTGATCTCAACCCCAATAGGCTTGGCACCGAAGATATCCTCGGCAAACCGGATTTGAGGCTTCTCAGAAGGCTCTACCTCCTCGGGAGTTGGCTCATAGGGAACTAATTCAACCTCTTCCTCCACCGGCTCTAATACTTCCTCAGCGATGGTCTCAACTTCATCTGTAGGTAGTTCTATCTCCTCCAACGGCGGAGGGCCAAGGTCAAGCGCTCCGAGTCGCTCCTTCACCTCGCTCAAAGACTTCTGGCCGAAGCCCCTCAGCCCAAGCAAGTCTTTATCGTCCTTCTCCAGGAGTTGTCCAACCTTGGCAATGCCGCTTCCAAGCAGCAAATTAAAGGTGCGCCCTGAGAGACCAAGTTGTTCCAGCGGGATCTTGTATTGCTCCCGAGGGACGGCAACAGCAAGTCGCTTCTCTACCTTTTCCTCTATAGCCGCCCCAGGCACTGCAGCCTTCTCCTTTTCTACCGTTATCTTCGCCGCCTCGGCAGCGCTGGCGCTCTTTATGTCAATCCTCCAGCCAGTGAGCCGTGCGGCAAGCCTAGCGTTCTGTCCCTCTTTCCCAATTGCCAGGGAGAGCTGGCCGTCCGGCACAACAACCACTGCCGTATTCGCTGCTTCATCGACATCGACGCCAACCACCTGAGCAGGGCTCAGCGCATTGGCAATGAAGACATTGGGGTCGGCATCCCACTGGATAACATCTATCCGCTCACCATTAAGCTCATTAACTACGTTCTGGATCCTGACACCCCGCAGCCCAACGCAGGAACCCACGGGGTCCAGGCCCTCTAGCTTCGCTGCAACCGCTACCTTACTGCGATAGCCAGCTTCCCGGGCAACTGCCTTAAGCTCCACGTTACCGTTATAAATCTCAGGGACTTCCAACTCAAACAGGCGGCGTACCAGATTCGGGTGCGAGCGCGACAGTATGAGACGTGGCCCTCTATTTGTTCGATTTACCTCCACCAAGTACAGCTTGAGCCTTTGTCCTACGCGGTAACGCTCATTCCGCACCTGCTCACCTCCAGGAAGTACGCCCTCAGCTTTGCCCAGGTCAATGACAACCTGCCTAGGCTCTATCCGATGCACTACCCCGCTGACAATATCCCCTTCTCGATCGATATACTCCCCGAAGATAAACTCGCGCTCAGCTTCCCGAAGACGTTGCAGCACTACCTGCTTAGCAGTCTGCGCCGCGATTCGCCCACCATGCAAAGAGGTGGTCTCAAAGGAAATTATCTCGTCCAGTTGGGCATCCTTTTTTAGCTTTCGAGCCTCAGCCAGCGATATCTGCTGGTAAGTGTCCGTCGGCTCCTCCACCACGATCTTGGCAGTATAAACCTTAACATCACCACTAACAGGGTGAATCTTCACCGAGATGTTTTGGCGCGCCCCGATCTCGTCCTTCTTGAAAGCAGTGACCAGTGCCGCCTCAACCGCTGCAAAGACCACCTCTTTAGGCAAATTCCTCTCCGCAGCCAACTGGGTAATGGCAAGCAGAAAATCGGTTTTCATCTTGCCCTGCCCTCCTTTTGGAGCACCGCTTTCCTCCAATCAACAAAAAAGTGGGTCAAACCCACTTTTCTCCCAATCCGTATGCGCGGAGTATAGCACTTTTTGAGCTAGAATGCAAGTCCCTTAGTTTACACTACCTTCCTGGAAATGCTGGCGGCCGCCTTTCTATAAATGCCTTAATCCCCTCAGCCATATCTTCAGTCGTGCCATGCCCAATCATAGCCAGCATCTCCATCTCCAGGCCTGCATCCAGACTGCTTTCCATTCCGCGATTGACCAATCTCTTAACAGTCTTCAGAGCCATCGGGCTCTTGCCCAATAGCTTCGCTACTAGCTCGTTAGTCGCCTCCTCAAGTTTATCAGCAGGGACAGCCTTGTTGATCAGCCCAAGTCTTTCTGCCTCGGCCGCAGAGATCCGATCACCAGTATAAAGAAGCTCCTTTGCTTTCCTGATGCCAACAAGGCGAGGCAATCTCTGGCTGGCACCACCGCCAGGCACTAAACCATAGTTAGCATGCTGGTCAGAGAGCCTGGCATCCTCCGCAGCGATAGCCAAGTCACAAACCATAACCAACTCCAGACCGCCGGCGTAGGCCATGCCATTTACTGCCGCTATCACTGGCACGCTCAAGTTCTCGATAGCGCTGAATACCTCGTTCCAGAGCCGGAGGAAGTAGTCCCGAGGCTTGTCGGGAGGAATAGCGGCTATCCCAGTGAGGTCAGCGCCGGTGCAGAACGCCCTCCCATTAGCGGTGATCACCACAACCCTAACCGAGACATCATTCTCAATGTCCTCAACAGCCGCTCCCAACTCTTCCAGCGTCTTCACATCCAGAGCATTGAGCACATCGGGGCGGTTCAGGGTTATCTTAGCCGCCCCCTCCTTCTTCTCAAAGACTATGTTGCTGAAGCCCATTGGCTACCTCCTGCTTGGTCAATGACCTAGACAATTCTCGCCTTGGTCAGTGGTCATTATACGAATGATGCCCCGTAAACAACATTGGGGGGACGGGACACGCAGTAAGAGAATCAGGGCAGATTCTCACTGCTATCGCCCTTCGAAAGGATAGCCACCTTGCGAGCTTCGCCTTGCCCTATGCTCTGGGTGGTCACATACGGATCATCTTTCAGTTCCAGGTGGATAATCCTGCGTTCACCGGCAGACATAGGCTCCAGGGTTACTGACCTACCAGTAGACCTCACCTGGTCCGCGAGACGTCGGGCCAGGAGTCGCAAAGACTCGTAACGCCGTTGCCGATACCCCGCAACATCGACGACCACACCGACACCAGCTTTGAGACGCCTGCCCACAATAAGGTTAACCAAATACTGCACTGAGGAAAGGGTCTCACCACGTCTTCCAATGAGGATGCCCAGATCCTCCCCCTCGATGTCAAGTGCGATCAGAGCTTGATCACCACTGCCTCCTGCCTCCAGGTTAACGCTTGCAGATATTCCCGCCAGAGATAGAAGATTCTCCAAGACCTCTTTGGCCATACCTCCAACATCAACGTCCTCGTTGGACAACAGTCCCAGCGGCGTCACCCTCACCCTGACCTCTTCTGAGCCTAACCCAAATAGGCCACCTCTTCCTTTCTTGACAACAACCACCTCCACCTCGGAACGACTCAGCCCCAGCTTAGCTAGAGCGAGATCAACGGCCTCTTCTTCGGAATTTGCGCTTATCTCGATGCTTTCCATAACGAACCTTCTTTCGAGGGGAACTCCCATCAGCTCCCTTTCTTCCAGAAGCCGCACTATCTGCCTCAGCCCCCTCCAGCTGCGGAGCCCCAATGTCACCACCTTCCCCACTCCCCACCGAAGTTCCCGTACCACCTTGTGCGGTATCAGCCGGCTGCAGTATCCTTCCTTCTCTTAGAGAACTCAGAGAGGGAACCCTCAAACTACCCCAGCCAGACACGCGATATTGTATCACTATGCTTACGAGATTGGTGAGTACCCAGTACAGAGAAAGTCCACTGGGAAATGTTAAAGCGAGGAAGCCAAACATCAGGGGCATCATCCATATCATGACGCGACTCATAGACTGTTGCGTGGGATCAGCGGACGGCAGCGTGGACATTTTTTGTAATACCCACATGCTCGCCGCCACCAGTATACCCATGAAGATATCCCCGCTCCCAAGATCAAGCCAGAGGAAGTGGCTGTCCAGCGGCACCTGTCCCTGAATCGGCGCCCATGAATAGAGCTGTTTGGATAAGCCAAGAAGGTTTTCAGGAGCTATACCCAGCCCTTGAATAACCGCCTGGTAAAGGCCGATCCAGATGGGAAACTGGGCCAGCATAGGGAAGGCGCAGCCAAAGGGACTTACTCCGTGTTCCTTATAGAGCTTCATCGTCTCATCGCCAAGTCGCTGTTTGTCCTTGGCGTATTTCTTTCGCACCTCCGCTAACTTGGGCTGTATCGCCTGCATTGCCCTGGAGGAGTGCAACTGCTTCACGGTTAGCGGCAATGTGACCAGGCGGATAACAATAGTCAGTACCACAATAGCAAGGCCGAAGCTGCCGAAAAGATACCCGGTCAGCAGGACCAGGAAGTTCAAAATAGGGCGTAGAAGGACGAGATCGAAGACGGCTACTATCTCTGTCATTCCCACCATCCCGGAGGCAAGGAGAACAATCAGCACTACTAAGAGCAGGAGAAAAATAGTCCTAGCATTAGGCATAGCTTTTCTCTATATCACTTAATACCACTTAGCGGAACGCTCCATTCCCAGCGACCGGTCTCGCCATCAAGGACGTAGACGGTGTTGTCGGTCCGAGCGTTTACATAGACCTTACCACCAGCAGCACTTAGAGGGGCAAGAATGCTGCTCTCCAGGTCAACCGGCCGCGGCCACCTCTCCTCCCCATTCCCCAAGTCGATACCATAGACCTTGGTCTTCTCTTTGTCCACTTCAGAGGCCACCACTAGCACATCACCCACTATAGCAGGAGATGACCTAATCTTACCCGCGGTAGGAAAGGGGTTAGTAGACCATTCGGACGCCAATTCTCCGCTCTCGGCATCTATAGCATAAACGTTGCGATCAAGCGAGCATGCATAAATGATGCCGTTACGATAAAGAGCCTCAGCCCAAAACCAGTTACCTGCTTCAAAGGGTTGCTCCCATTTGGGCTCGCCAGTATCAGCGTAAACGGCATAGAACTTGCTATCGAAGGAGCCAAAGTAGAGGACATCCTCCACAATCAGCGGTGGCGAGCCAATGCCGCCACCGGTTTTGAAGGGTTTGTCCCATTTGAGCTCACCTGTGTCAGCATCTATGGCGTACAGCTTGTGATCCAAAGACCCAAAGTAAACCACACCATCCTGGACTACAGGTGTTGACACTATCTGGTCCCCGGTCGGGTAAGGCTCGAAGCCCCGCTTCACCCTACCCGTGCTTATGTCCACAGCATAGAGCTTCCCATCGGAGGAACCGACAAAGAGCGTGTCGTCAGTAACGGCGATACCGCCCACGATATTGCCGCCAGTCTTAAAGGGCTCTTCCCACACGTCGTCCCCATACTCAGCATCGATAGCATAGACCTTTCCACTGTAGAGCCCGATGTAGACCGTATCATTGCCTACTGCTGGAGAACCGTAGAGCGTCCCAACCGAAAATTGTCCTGCTTGACCACAGCTAAAGATACCACCTGCTTGCTCCGCTTCCGGCTCCCACACCCACTCGCCATCAGGCTTGGATGGAACCCGTTTGTCCTCCTGGCGAGCAGAGAGTTCGAGCCGAATAACCCTGCCGCCTATGGAACCAACAAACACCGTGTCTCCATCCGCCACAATCCCAGGCCACCCTCTGGGGCCGGTGCAGCCGGAAAGGGCTAGAATGGCAAGGAGGATAGCGATGACAACGGGTTTCATCGATGGAGCTCGTTTTATGTCAAACATTCGGAAAAACCACTAACAAACAGGCACAACCTGACAAGGGAGGGAGGTTAAGGCACAAGGTCCACACCACCTTCGCTCAGGGGATGACAGCGGCAGATTCGCCTTGCAATCAGCCAACTACCCTTTGCCACACCATACTTCTCAATCGCCTCATAGCCATATTGGGAACAAGAGGGAACGAAACGACACGAAGGAGGCCTGTTTGCAGAAATTGCCATCTGATAAAACCTTATTAAGTTCAATGCAAACCTCTTCATAGCTATGCCCTGCTCATTCGCTTGGCTTCGCTCCCATCTGCCAGAATTTGAGCCCGGAGCAGCAACCTTGTCACAGCTGACGCTACCTGCTGATAATTCGCTGCTACTGCCCTGTTACGGGCAATAAACACCACATCCCACCCCGGCTTAGTCGGGGTCGATCTTGCCACCTCGCGCAACAACCTCTTCACCCTATTGCGCGCCACTGCCTTACCCAGGCGCTTTCCAGCTATAAAACCGTATCGGTTCCGCCCCAGACCATTGGGCGCTGCTTTGAGAACGACAAGATCACACGCCCACGTTTCCCCATGTTCACGGATCTCGGCAAACTGTGATCTTCTCCTCAGCCTCTCCTCTTTGTCCATTCCGCCACTGCAACAATCCTATACCGTAAGCCGGTAGCGACCCTTCATCCGTCTCCGTTTCAAAACTATCCGCCCGCCACGGGTCGCCATGCGGGCGCGGAACCCATGTTTACGTTTCCTGGGAATTTTCTTCGGCTGATAAGTTCGCTTAGGCATCTCTCACTGCTTTACTAGTGCGCTATTATACTTTATCACGCTCTCCGCTGTCAATTTGGGAGCACTCGCCTAGAGAGCATGCTTTAGCACCATAATCTCAGTCGCTTGCGGTAGTTGCTCCAACTTCAACTCCGCTTCACTGGAATCCAACCTCTTAACCCCAGACTTGCCTTTGAGAAACTCATCGACTCCAGAAACGGGAAAGGCGCACTTATCAGTTTTATAGTGCATGGGGATGACCACCCTGGGCTTGATCTGCTCGCAGACGTGGGTAGCTCCTGCGGGATCGATAGTGGGCCCACCACCTGTGGGAACCAGCAGAATATCGACCTGCCCGACTTCGCTAACCTGCTCATCTGAGAGCCGATGGCCAAGGTCTCCTAGGTGGCAGATTCTGATCCCATCCACGGTGAAGCAGAATATGGTATTGGGACCCCGCTGCTTGCCCCCAGAGTCATCATGAAAGCTTGCCACCCCTTTGAATTCGATCCCCTTGGCCTTTTGGCTGCCGCTGCCAGTTACCAGTTGAGGGGAACCTTTGACCGCCTTAGCATAGTTATGGTCCTCGTGCTGTTGATGACTAACCACCACGATGTCTGCAGCATCCTCTATTCTGCCATATCCCAAGCCATATGCCCCTGGCTCATAGGGGTCAGTCATGATCCTCTTGCCATCCTCGGCAGTGATCACAAATGCCGCGTGTCCAAGCCATTTAATCTTCACAATAAAACCTCCGTCAGTATTTATTTTGACTGCTCCTCAGCGAGAGCCAAGGCGAGGTTGACCAGCGTTCTTACCCCGACTCCTGTTGCCCCCTTAATCAGGTAACCTCGCTCCTTTTTAATGAACGAAGGGCCAGCGATGTCCAAATGGACCCATGGTGTATCCTCACTGAACTCAGCCAGAAACTGAGCAGCAGTGATAGCCCCCGCATACCTGCCCCCCGTGTTCTTGACATCAGCGACTTCGCTCTTGTTTTGCTCCTTATACTCCTCATACATCGGAAGCTGCCAAATTCTCTCTCCTGCCTCCTCACCAGCCTTAATCACCTTGGTCACCAGTTCCTGATCATTACCAAAAGCGCCACTACAGATATCGCCCAAGGCTATACGGCAAGCACCGGTCAGCGTAGCCACATCTACTAGCGGGGAGAGCCCCAGCTTCCTGGCATAGCTGAGGGCATCGGCCACAATCAACCGCCCCTCGGCATCGGTGCTGACTACCTCTATTGTCTTGCCATTCATCGCCTTGAGGATATCCCCCGGTTTGAGCGCAGCGCCTCCTGGGAGATTCTCCGTGGCCGGCACCAGACCCGTAACGTTAATCCTGGGCTTAAGCTCAGCGATGGCTCTCATAGCAGCGATGACTGCACCACCACCGGCCATATCGCCCTTCATCTCATCCATACCCTCGGAAGGTTTGATCGAGATACCTCCCGAATCAAAGGTCAACCCTTTGCCGATCACACCCAACGGGCTCGCCGCAAGATCACCCCCGCGATAGCCCATAACAATAAACTTGGGTGCTTGCTTGCTACCTTGGGCAACACCCAAGAACGCCCCCATCCCCAACCTCTCCATCTCCTCTCGCTCAAGCACGTTGAACTCCAGACCCCAGTCGGCAGCACCACCCCGTGCCACCTCCGCCATATCGGAGGGAGTCATATAGTTGGCAGGTTGATTGATCATATCCCGCCCAAAATTGGTGGCCTCGGCCAGTACCCTACCACGGTTAACACCACTCTCCAAGGAGGGCAGCCTGCTTTCATCCCGCTCCACTATCAGCAGTTCCTCGATCTCTCCGTGCTCTGCCTCCTTGGTGACATGCTTACGGAATCCATAAAGGCCGAGGATACTCCCCTCTGTGAGAGCTTGAACCGCTCCCTCCACATCCATGCCACCCGCCCCCGCCCCATGGATGATGGTTGCCACTCGCTTAGCGCCCACCTTTCTCAAAGAACGACATGCCGCTGCCATTACCCCACGAATGGAGTCATAGGTGAACTTCTCTTGCTTACCCAACCCCACCACTGCCACCCGCTCCGGCTCCGTTTTACCCATCGTGTGGATCAGCGTAACCTCGTTGAGCTTGCCCTTGATCTCGCCCTCGCCGATAAGCTGACTTATAGTCCCGCCTAGCGCTTGATCGACAGCGCCAGTGGCGCCACCGGGATGCTCGACCCCTTCGAAGAGATTGACTATAGCAGCATCAACCTTAACCTTGGTGATGTCACCGCAGATGACCTTTACCTCCACTTCTCCCTCCTCTCTTAGCCATGCTGGTTTACTTCGTGGATAATATCTAAAAGGCAACACAATTGCAACACAATGAATGGGGACACTACTAACACTCGGCCAAGACGAGTACTAACGTGGGGGACGAAAGCGCAACCGAAGCAGGCCCTTTATATCCTCCCAGGCGGTCCTGGCAATGCGCACCCTGGTATCCGCGTCCTCTACCCATTCCACAGGCACGTCTTTGATGCGATAGCCTTTCATCCCCGCGAGGAGCAGGAGCTCGGTGTCAAAAAACCAAGCCTGATCCTTAATTAAGGGCACAAGCTCCCGCACCGCATCGCGTTTCGCCGCCTTAAAGCCGCACTGGGCATCGCTGAAGCTGGAGCGGAACATTGCTTTAATCAGCAGATTATAGCCGCGTGAGGTTATCTCGCGCTTGAGGCTACGTTTTACCCTGGAGCCTTTCGTCAGCCGAGAGCCAACAGCGATGTCATAACCCTCGTCGAGGGCACGGATCAACTCTGGGAGGGCATCAAGCTTCGTTGAGAGATCGACATCCATGTAGGATACCGCATCCGCGTCGCTCTCCAGCCATGCCTTCCTCAAGGCACGACCGCGTCCCTTTAGCTCCAGTTGTATGTATCGCACATCAGGGTATTGCTGGGACAAGTCCTTAGCAACAGCCAACGTCCCATCAACAGAACCGTTATCGGCGATGACAATCCGCCAGCGGCACGAGAGATTCCCAGCGAGAAAATCACGCAGGACAGCCACGCTGCGAGCCAGAACCCCTTCCTCATTATGGACAGGGACAACAACATCAACGCTGTTCACTGTTTCGCCCCCCGTGCTCACTCCCGGCCAAAGACATCAATCCCCAGATTAGCCCAATGCCTCCCTCACCGCCTGCGCAACATCAAACGGGTCACTGGAGATGACGCTCGAGGCATAAAGCTCCATGGTTCCAATGTCCGAGGCCTTGCTTCTGGGGTTGCCGCGATCAACAAGACGAGCAATTGCCGGAAAGTCCCCCCAATCCTCTTCCACCGGGGCAATGGGAGGCAGAAAAAGAGCGGCATTGAAAGAGGTCACCCCCATCCGGTCCCGGAAACAAGCCAGAACTTCATAGAGCCTTTCCTTTAGCGACCTGCCAAGCTCCGGCGCTATTAAAACGACCTCCTTCTCCTTGACAGGCGTCAGGTACGCCATAACCCTGACCCCATCTTTCTCGAAACCACAGCCCAGCGCCTGGTGAACCCGGTACAGGTCATCGAAATAGCTCGACCCGTACTGCTCTCTATAAGAAAGGGCAGCACGCCGAAGTTGCTCGACCTTAGCATAGGGCCTCCGCCTGCCAAGCATAACCTGCGCATGTCCATGCGCTATAGAAGCGCCTGCTCTGCCACCACAGTTCCACATGAAAAAGAAATGCCTCGCTGCAGGGTCGGCGGCGTGCGCTTTCTGCGCCCAGGCCCAGCCTGTATCGATATAATCGATCACCTGCTCTCTGGAGAACCGAAGCGAGTTAGGCTCTCTGAAGATTATCACGCCGTGAAAGCCCTCGTACTTCGCAACGTTGCTGGCAGTGATACAGTGCTTCCCCCTGACCCGCCCAAAGGTATCCTCTGGCGTCGCAGCAAGTGGGTCGTGGAACAGCTCACCTCGTAGCTCTGCCGTCTCTGAGTCCGAGACCTCGCAAACAAGGCTCCTTCCCTCGGGGCGCCTCGCCCGCAGCTGATTGAAAAGCGCCTCCTCCAGAGTAACCAGGTTCGTGACCCGAACAATCCTTTGCTCCAGAATCTTGTCCACCGAGCCAAAATGCTCCTCGATCCAGGGCTTCATACTCTGCGGAGGCTTTAGCTGCCCTTGAGCCACACCAATCTCATAGATGCGTTCAAAAAGCTCTCTCTCGGCCATAGGGAGGGAGGCAACGAGGGTATCCAGATTGGCAATTTCAGCTTCGGTCCCAGACACAGCAAATCCTAATGTCTGAAATGTCGGACGCCGGTGAAGACCATGGCGACTTTGTACTTATTCGCGGTAGCTATGACCTCTTCATCCCTGACCGAGCCCCCGGGTTGGATGATGGCAGTAGCCCCGCCTTTAGCCGCCAGCTCAACCCCATCGGGGAAGGGGAAGAAAGCATCAGAGCCGACTACACTCCCCTGACTGCGCTCGCCAGCCTTCTCCAGGGCGATTCTGACGCTTGTCACCCTGTTTGGCTGCCCCGCCCCCATACCCAGAATCATGGAGTCCTTCACCAACACGATAGCATTTGACTTGACGTGCTTCACTGCCTTCCAGGCAAATAGCAGGTCCTTTAGCTCCTCCTCGGTAGGCTCACGCTCGGTCACGGTACGCAAGCTCAAAGCGCCCTCAGGCAGGGAATCTGACGTCTGCACCAGAAGGCCACCACTAACTCGACGAAAATCCAGTGCAGACAGAGCCTCTTTACCAGAACCACTCACCTGCGAACCCATGGCGAGGATACGGAGGTCTCGCTTCTGCTTGAGCAAGTCGAGCGCCTTCTCTTCGTAATCAGGAGCTATGATCACCTCGTAGAAAGTCTTGGCGATCTCCTCAGCGGTGGCAAAGTCCACCGGCCTATTCAGCGCGACTATTCCACCAAAGGCAGACACGGTATCCCCTGAAAGGGCACGTCTGTAGGCCTCGGCAAGATTCTGATGCGAAGCCAACCCACAGGGGTTGGTATGCTTGATAACGGATACTGCAGGAGCCTCAAAATCGGTGGCCGCGCTCCAAGCAGCATCGGAATCAAGGATGTTATTGAAGGAAAGCTCCTTGCCCCAGAGTTGTCTCGCTGAGCTAATGCCGCTAACCGACTCGCCCGCCACCTCCTCTACATAAAAAACAGCCTCTTGATGAGGGTTCTCGCCATACCTTAGATCGTATCTCTTCCTGAGTGCGATAGTCATCTCATCGGCAAACCCCTCCTCACCCCGACGAAGGTATTGAGCGATAGCTGTATCATAAGCGGCAACATGCTGAAAAGCCTTCTGTGCCAGTTTCTTTCGCTCCTCCCCCCGCACTTCACCACGACGAAGTTGCTCCAGAAGCGATTCATAATCTGCGGGATCAACCACCACCAACACATCAGGAAAGTTCTTGGCCGCAGCGCGAATCATGGTGGGACCGCCGATATCGATATTCTCCAACGCCTCGTCCAAACCCACCTCCGGCTTGGCTACAGTCGCTCTAAAAGGATAGAGATTCACCGCCACCAAGTCGATAAAACCCATCTTGTTTTGCTCAAGCTCAGCGACATGTGCAGTGAGATTCCTCCTGGCCAGGATTCCGCCATGCACCGCGGGATGCAGTGTCTTCACTCGACCATCCAGGATCTCGGGGAAACCTGTCAAGTCGCTAACGCTCCGCACTGATATTCCCGCCTCCGTAAGCGCTTTCTTGGTACCCCCAGTGCTGCATAACTCGAAACCAAGTTCTTCGAGGCCACGGGCGAAATCGACCAAACCCGTTTTATCGGAGACACTCAAAATGGCACGCATGAAACCTCCTGTCTTCTTCTATTAACTCAGGAAATAGCCCCTCTGGTGCAGCAATTCTAAGAAACAATCACCCGTTCCTTGCCCCGCCCCTCCGTCACCTCACCTATGAGCCTGGCCTCTGGAGCAGAGGCGATAACCTCTTCAACATGGCCCGGCGAGCAAACAAGGACCATCCCGATCCCCATATTGAACACACGATACATTTCGCGCTGGTCAACACCGCCGCGCTGCTGAATCAAAGCAAAAATAGGGGGGATCGACCACGACCCGGCTTCGATTCGGGCACAGAGGCCATCGGGCAGAATCCGAGGCAGGTTATCGATGAGTCCGCCGCCGGTGATATGTGCCATACCCTTAATCCGGGGCAACAGCCGTTTCAGCTTGGGATAGTAGCAGCGGTGAGGCTCGAGTAGCTCCTCTCCCAGAGTACGGCCAAGCTCAGGATAGAATGTGTTCAACGTTGAACGTTCAACGTTGAACGTTTTTCGCACGAGGGAATATCCATTAGTATGCAGCCCGCTTGAGGGCAGCTCTAAGATTGCGTCGCCGGCTTGAATCGATCTATTGTCGAGGATATTTCCCCTCTCCACCACACCCACCATGAACCCCACCAGGTCGTAATCACCCGAAGCGTAGAGACCGGGCATCTCTGCAGTCTCACCGCCGATGAGGGCACAGCCCACATCGCTGCAGGCGCGTGACAATCCGCTGACTACGCTCTCCACCTGGTCAGGGACGAGCTTCCCCATGGCTATATAATCAAGAAAGAAGAGAGGCTCGGCACCACAGGTGAAAATGTCGTTTACACAATGATTGACCAGGTCAATGCCGATGGTGTCGTGTCGGTCGAGGGCAATAGCGATCTTGACCTTGGTCCCCACTCCATCAACGCTGGAAACCAGAACTGGCTCTTTGTAGCCTGAAAGCTGAAAGAGCCCGGCAAAGGCCCCGATATCCGTTAAAACCTCGGAGCGGAAAGTGGCACGGGCTTTTCTCTTGATGAGCTCCACTGTCCTGCTGGCAGCATCAATGTCTACACCAGATGCAGCGTAGGCAGCCCCTTGGGTTTTCTTAGTTTCCCGTCCCACTGAAGCGTCCTTCCCCTGAAGTTAAGAGCCATCTAGCCTGCGTCGGGGAGCGTCTCCAGTGCAAGCTTATCCATCTCGAGCTGAACGGGCATCGGATAGTCTCCGGTAAAACAAGCAAGGCAGAAGCTCTCCTTGGGTAGACCCACAGCTTTGATCAAACCGTCTATGCTAAGATAGCCCAGAGAATCAGCCCCTATGAACTCGGCAATCTCAGGAACCGTCTTGTGGGCAGCAATGAGCTCTCGTCTCGAGGCCATGTCGACACCAAAGAAGCAGGGGTAGCGAATGGGAGGGGCACAGATACACATATGCACCTCACTGGTACCTGCCCTCCGCAGTAGGTTGATAACCTGAGGTGTGGTAGTGCCACGAACAATACTGTCGTCAACTACAACCACCCGCTTTCCTGAGAGCACCTCAGGCATGGGGTTAAACTTCAGCTTGACCCCGAGGTCTCGTAGCCGTTGCTCCGGCTCAATGAAGGTACGCCCCACGTAGCGGTTCTTGAGCAGACCCTCAGAAAAAGGGATGCCGGAAGCGGACGAGTAGCCGATACCGGCTGCGGTAGCCGAGTCGGGAATGCCTATGACCAGGTCGGCATCCACCGGATGCTCACGAGCCAATTGCACCCCCATAGCTTGGCGCGCCGGGTAGAGGCGGCGACCGCCAATCATGCTATCGGGGCGAGCAAAGTAGATAAACTCAAATATACAGAGCGCCCTTCTCCTCGCTTTCCTTACCTTAAAGCTATTAACCCCGGCCTCATCAATGAGAACCACCTCTCCAGGATCGACCTCGCGAAGAAACTGCGCCCCAAGGTGATCCAGGGCGCAACTCTCCGATGCCAGAACCCAGCCTCCATCAAGAGACCCCAGACAAAGGGGGCGCACCCCCATAGGATCACGAACCCCAAGCAGTTTGTCCCGGGTCAGAATCACCAGGCTATACGCACCCTGGAGCCTGCCCATAGCATGCTTCATCTTCTGGACTAGGTCCTTCCCTGGAGAGGAAACGAGCAGATTAGCGATGACCTCAGAGTCTGAAGAGGTGGAAAAGGTACAACCCTTTTCCTCTAGCTCCCTACGCAGGTACTCAGCATTAACGATGTTGCCATTGTGCGCCAGCGCCACGTCGCCTAAAGGGCTGGGCACCATAACCGGCTGTGCATTGAAGGTGCGGCTTGACCCTGTTGTGGAATACCGATTGTGCCCGATGGCGATGCTGCCTCTCAATTGGTCCAGAGTCGCCTCATTGAACACCTGGGCCACAAGCCCCATAGCTGCGTGCAATCGAATTCGGCTCCCATCGGCAGTGGCTATCCCCGAACTCTCCTGTCCACGGTGCTGCAAGGCGTAGATGCCAAAGAAAGCAAGGCGAGCTACTTCGTCTCCTGGGGCATATACACCGAAAATACCGCAAGACTCGCGCAACGTAGCTCCCTTCACCGCAGGAGGTCGCTCACCTCATCGCGTCTCCTAATTGATTATATCCCCAATAGACTCAAGGGTCAATCTCATGCCCTTTTGTCCCAAGTCGTTGCCAGCGAAGCGGTACCATTTTCCTATCAGCAGTGCCCCTAAAGCTCTATTCATAGATGACGGTGGGTATGATAATGTTCATGTAAGGAAGTGGTGCTCCTTATATCTACCCTATCCTCTACAAGGAGGCTGGTAAGACATGGGCAACAAAACCAAGTCAACACGAAACAAACCTCGCCCGACAGCTAATGGCATTCCAGAGCGTAGAATGGTGTCGCGCAGAGCTGCGGATCAAGAAGTGATACGCAGAGAGGAGTGGTTCCGTGCACTTATCGAGAACTGTATGGATGGTATCTCGATCCTGAATAGCGATGGAACTATACGCTATGAAAGCCCCTCTATCGAACGGATCTTGGGCTACAAACCGGAAGAATTGATCGGCAAGAACGTGCTTGAGTTCGTTCACCCAGATGACGTACAGAGCATCGCTAGCACGTTCAATACTTCCATCAAGCATCCGGTGCAACCTGTACGGATGGAAGTCCGCTTTCTGCACAAAGACGGGTCGTGGCGATCAATGGAAGGTATCGGAAATGATCTACTCGATGATCCCAAGGTCAATGGTATTGTTGTTAACTACCGGGATATCACCGAGCGCAAGCAGGCGGAGGAGGCGCTGAGAGAATCCGAGGCGAAATTTAAGAGCTTCGTGGAACAGATGAACGATGGCTACTGCGTGATTCAGGACTCACAGGTAGTCTTTGCCAATACAAGAATCGCTTCGATGTTTGGCTATACCCAGGATGAGGTAATCGGCAAGTCTATTCGGAGATTCCTGCCGCCAGAAACTGTGGGCAAACTGGTAGAAGTGCATACAAAACGAAGACGCGGTGAGAAAGTGCCGCCACAATACGAAACTGTGCTAACGAAGAAGGATGGAACAAGCTATCCTATCGAGTTTGGAACAAGGCTAATAGAGTACGCAGGCAGACCCGCAACCTCGGTGGTTGTCAGAGATATCACCGAGCGTAAGAAGGCGGAAGATGCGCTCCGGGAATCTGAGGAACACTATTCGGCGTTGGTCGGAAACCTTACCGATGCTGTATTCACGGTCAAAGAGGACGTCATTACCTGGTGCAACGACAGAGCAGAGGAGCTATATGGGTACTCGAAGGACGAACTCATTGGCAAGCCGGTAAGTTTCTTCTACCCTGAGGACACTACTCACGACGAGTATACCAAAATGGTTTCAGCTTCTATACGAGAGCGGGGCGTTTTCTACGGGGCAAATCAATTTCTGAGGCGAGACGGAGCAATGATATATGTCGAATACGTCGTCTCCATGATTCAAGGTAGTGCCCCGCCCGAGCTTCTGTCAGTTGTCCGTGACATCACCGAGCGCAAGAGGATGGAGGGGGAGAAACAGAAGATGGAGCAGCAGCTTCACCTAGCTGGAAGGTTGGCGGCTGTTGGTGAGCTGGCAGCGGGCGTTGCCCATGAGTTGAACAACCCCCTTACCGCAGTTCAAGCGTTCGCCGAGTTCTTGGCGGAGAAACAGGACCTCGACGACAAAACAAAGGAAGATATCCGGACTATCTATCAAGAGTCACAGCGCGCCGCCAGGATCACCAGCAACCTGCTGTCTTTTGCCCGCAGGCATAGACCGGAGAAGCGCCTCATTTCAATTAACGAAGTACTTGATAATAGTCTTGAACTGCATTCCTACCATTTGAAGGTCAATAACATTGGGATTGTGAGACAACTCCATCCCAGCCTACCATGGACGATGGCTGACTTCCACCAGATGCTGCAGGTCTTTGTTAACATCATCACCAACGGTGAACAGGCTATGACCAAAGCGCATGGCAAAGGCAAACTGACCGTCAAGACACAGAAGAAAGGCAATGCAATTCAAATCACATTTTCGGACGATGGGCCTGGGATTTCAGAGGAAGACCTGAAGAGCATATTCAACCCATTTTTCACCACTAAGGAAGTAGGTGAAGGAACCGGGCTGGGTCTCAGCATATGCTATGGTATCGTCCAAGAGCATGGTGGCGCTCTGTATGTGAAGAGCAAACTTGGAGATGGGGCCACCTTCACTGTTGAGATACCTATCGTCCAAGAGCAGATATCTGACGAGCAAGTTGAGCTGACTGTGCCGTGGAGTATTTGAGATGAGCAAGGCAAAAGCATCGATATTGATAGTGGACGATGAAGAACCGATCAGGAGAATACTCTCGCGCAAGCTAGAGGCGGAAGGCTACACCTGTGTCACTGCTGAGGATGGCAGAGAGGCGCTCTGGAAGGCATCGAATAAAGACTTTAGTGCAATGCTTCTGGATATCAAAATGCCCGGGCAATCAGGACTTGAAGTTCTTACACAGATGAATATAGACCATCCGGATACCGCTGTGATCATGATAACGGCAATTGCAGAATCAGGAACAGCCATTGCGGCCATGAAATCCGGAGCTTCTGACTATGTGATGAAGCCTTTCAATATGCATGAGGTCATAGAGAAATTGCAGGAGGCTCTGGAAAGAAGGGAATCGGTACTGCAAAACAGGTCATATCAGCAGTGCCTGGAAGAACGAGTCGAGCAACAAGAGGGGCAAATAGGGCAGGTACATCGAGAGGCTGTGGAAGCCCTCGTACGCGAACAGTTAGCCCTGGAGAAGGCATATGGGATGGCCGACAGCGAAAGGAAGACAGAGCCTGACAGTGTGTTTGTGCAACTGGCCAAGGCGTTGGCCTTGGTGACCGAAATGCGTGAACCATACCTGCGAGGGCATGCTGAGCAGGTACGATCGTTGGCCACCCAAATCGCTGTCAGCCTTGGCTGTCCTGATCAGGTTGTGCAGAACATAGGGTTTGCGGCGCTGATTCATGACATAGGGAAAGTTGTGATCCCCGAGCGTATTCTCTTCAAAAAAGGTCGTTTATCGCGAACAGAGTACTCTGAAGTCAAGAAGTACCCGATGGTCTCCGTGGATGTATTACGCGACGTGGAGTACTTCAAAGACGTCATGCCCATAGTAGAGAGTCAGCAGGAATGGTATGACGGTTCTGGCTATCCAAACAAGCTAAAGAGGGAGGCAATCCCGCTGGGAGCGCGCATACTGGCTGTAGCCGACGCATATGACGCTATGACTTCAATCCGCCCCTACCGACCTAGTATGGACCAAGAGGAGGCCACCAGTCGACTCAGAGAAGGCGCTGGGACTCAATGGGATCCACTAGTAGTAGATACCCTTCTTCGGATGCTAGATCGACCACAAGACGATGTGCAAGAGCATCCAGTCACAACATAATGATCTGCCGAATCCGATTGTACTTCATACGCCAATCCTCGATGAGCGCTCAACGACCTTGACTAGCGTACAGAAGGAAGTCCTTTTCGGGCGGCATGCTGCTCCAGAATGACTTTGCTTCGCAATGCTTCTTGGCTCCGATCATCGAGAGTGTGGTGGATATGTCACGCCCTAGATGCCACAACTCCTTAACCTCTTTCCTCTCTGTCTTATGACTTTGATATCGCAATAACCCAATCATCAACACTCCAGGTGACACCACGCATTACTACAAGTAGAACCGATATGGTATCATACAGTCCAGCACATGGCCGGCCCTTCGGCAGAGGAATTGCTGTCACAATGGTAGGGAGGCTGCAGTCTTAGCTATGCGTAATGTGCAGAAGCGTGAGAAACGTGCGATATGCGGGATTTGTGCAGCTGGATGCTGGGTAATAGTCACCTATGATAGCGATGGGAAGATTGAGAGTGTCCGCCCTGATGAAACCTCAAGTCTAGGGGCAATATGCAAGCTCGGAGAGCAATCACCTGATATCGTGTATTCCAAGGATCGCCTCCTCTATCCGATGAAGCGAAAGGGGCATAAGGGAACATATGATTTTGAACGGATCACCTGGGACGAAGCCTATGAGACGATTGTAGACAAACTCCATACTATCAAGGCTAAGTCGGGACCCGAGGCAACCGCGATCTATACTGGCAGCGGAAGCTTTGAAACGGCGTTTTGTGACCTGTATCAGCCGGAGGGCGTAGCCGTTTCCTCTGCGGCAAGCGTTTTGTTCCCCTTTGGATCGCCTAATACTCTTGGGGTGGGTGCTCTCTGCTACGTATCCTTTGCAATGATAGCGCCTCACGTGACCATGGGGGGCATGTTCATCGACATGTTCTCCGATGTAGAAAACGCCAAACTCATCGTGATTTGGGGCGAGAATCCTGCGGCCCACTGTCCTCCTCATGATTTCATCGAGATTGAGGAGGCGCACAAACGAGGCGCTCAGATTATCGTAATCGACCCCCGCAAGACGGTGATGGCCAAGTACTCGAATGCGGAATGGATCCCAATTCGACCGGGCACGGATGGGGCCCTTGCTCTTGGCTTGTGTAATGTCCTTATCCAAGAAGAATTGTATAATGAGGACTTTGTTAACCACTGGACCGTGGGGTTCGAGGATTTTGCCCGGTATGTTCAGCATTTTCGACCGGAGGTCGTAGAAGGCATCACCGGCGTTCCGGCTGAAACGGTCAGGTCGCTTGCCAGGAAGGTCGCAACGAACAACGGTGTTGCTCCGGTCATGTACAGTGGACTCGAGTACAGTGACGGGGCAGTTCAAGCCATTCGCGCAACGATGGTGCTGTGGGCCCTTGCCGGCCAGCTTGATGTCCCTGGCGGACGTTGTTTCAGCATGGCTCAGAACAAATTCCCTATCAATCGTGAAGGGCTCATACCTAATCCGGATGTACGAAAAGCGGCCGGGCACAACAATTTCCCACTGTATACCAAGTATCGTGGAGAATTTCACGCCAATATTCTCCCGGAGGCGGTGCTTAGGAAGAAGCCCTATCCTATACGCCTACTTATCAGCTTGGGAGCGTCGATTATCACGTCCTGGCCACAATCCAGTGTCTGGCGGAAGACGTTGGAAGCGCTTGATTTCTTCGTTTGTATAGATCGTCAGCTCACCGCGGATGCAGCTTACGCAGACATCCTACTTCCAGCGACAACCTACTATGAGATCGAATCCTACATGGTGTATGGCTCTATCTTCAGGATCAGGGAGAAGGTGATAGAACCAGTCGGTGAGGCCAGGAGTGATTTCTTCATTCTGTCAGAGCTTGCCAGACGTCTTGGCTATGGCCATCTCTACCCGCAAACCGAGGAAGAGATCCTTTCCAGGGTGCTCAGAGGGTCCGGCTTCACTCCCGCGGATGTCCGTGCTGCGGGCGGGACGGTACAGATTCCGACAGTCATGATGCAATACAAGAAGTGGGAAAAGGGATTGCTACGCTCAGATGGGCACCCCGGTTTTGAAACGCCATCGGGGAAGTTTGAGATCGCTTCCTCAATCCTCGAGGAGCACGGTTACGACGCATTGCCAGTCTACGTCGAACCGGGAGAGGGCCCTCTTTCTCAGCCCGAACTTGCAAAACAGTTTCCTCTTGTTTTCAATTCAGGGGCGCGTTCAAATGTTGATTTGCACACGTTGCACCACAGCATTCCTTCTTTGTTGGCGGAGAAGCCTGTTCCCACGGTGATGATGAATACCCTGGATGCTCAGGAGCGCGGCATCGAAGACGGTGATTTTGTCCACATAAGAACGAAGCGTGGCCAGGGTGGAATGTATGCTTTTGTAACCGACGACATTGTGCAGGGCGCCATAGAGGCTAGCGGCATGGGTGGTGGGGCTCTGGGGCCCAAAGCATGGCGCGATGCTTGTATAAACGACCTCACCGATCTTCAGCGCTTCGACCCCATTTCCGGCTTTCCCGTATACAAAGCCCTGCTGTGCGAGGTGGTCAAAGTGTCGGACGGCGACAAAGAAGATATCAAGGGGTCAGGCGAGTACACGCCTGACGACACGGTTGAACAGCAACAAGCAGGTCACAGGGTCTATCTTGATCACAATGCCACTACTCCTATGCATCATGGAGTGAAGCAAGCCATGATCGAGTTCATGGAGTGTTACGGAAATCCTTCAAGCGCATACTCGGCGGGAAAAGAGGCTCGTTCAGCGGTCGAAACAGCCCGTAGAAGTGTGGCTGCGTTAATCAATTGCACGGCACGCCGCATAGTCTTCACAAGCGGTGGTTCGGAGGCAAACAACCTTGCCATAAAGGGAGTAGCCTTCGCGAATGACAACGGGAAGAATCATATCGTCACCAGCGCCATAGAGCATCCGTCGGTGCTAAACGCCTGCCGTTGGCTCGAGAAACGTGGCTTCTGGGTCACTTTGCTTCCGGCAGACGCGGAGGGAAGAGTGAATCCGGAGGATCTGAAAGCCGCGATTAGGGACGATACTTGTCTGGTAAGTGTGATGCTGGCCAACAACGAGACAGGTTCTATTCAACCCATACCTGAGCTGGCAAACATAGCCAGAGAGCGGGGCGTGCTCTTTCATACGGACATCGTGCAGGCGGTGGGCAAGATCCCGATTGATGTTGAGGAGCTCGGAGTAGATTTGCTGACAATGTCGGGGCATAAGTTCCACGGCCCGAAGGGTGTCGGGGCCTTATATGTGCGCAAAGGGGTGATACTGGATGCCCTGGTGAGCGGAGGTCATCAGGAAATGGGATTGCGCGCCGGGACCGAGAATGTCCCGGGGCTAGTCGGATTGGGAAAGGCCGCAGAACTTGCCATCGATTATCTCCCCCAGATGGATCGCTTGCGGGAATTGCGCGATAGGTTGGAGAGAGGTATTCAAGGGCTAATAGCCGGCGCAAGACTGAATGGTCATAGGGAGCAAAGGTTGCCGAACACGCTTAACCTAACCTTGCCAGGCATTCGAGGGGAGTCACTGGTTCTCGCTCTTGACCAGAAGGGTGTTGCCGTTTCCTCAGGGTCTGCCTGCAGTGCTGGTGAACCTGAACCATCTCACGCTTTGATGGCGATGGGTCTTTCTGAGGAAGAGGCTCACTGCGCCGTGCGCTTCTCTCTCGGAATCGGAAATACGTTAGATGAAATTGATCGCACGGTTTCCCTCGTTGACGGGATAGTCCACGAAAACAAAGACGTCATACGTTTCGTAGCATGTCGCTAGGGCCAAGAAAAGACGCCTGCTGGAGGGATGCTTATGAATATGAACAGAGGGACAACGCTCAATTCAGGCGAATCGGCACCTCGGCTGGTGGAGATGCTGGACTACCTGCATGGCAAATACAACAACGATATTGCTAGAGACACCCGACAAGGGCTGGCAGCTTCGCAGAAGTACATACCATGCAAATATTTCTATGACGCTCGTGGGTCAAAGCTTTTCGAGGCCATTTGCCAGCTTCCTGAATACTACCCAACTCGCACTGAGCTATCTATCTTGAGAGACATCGCGCCCGAATTGATGGGGACATTTGCCCACAAAGACCTCGTGGAACTTGGTTCGGGTGGTAACTTGAAGATACGGATACTTCTGGACGCGGCCGGCGAATCCAACAGAGCCACTTTGCGCTACATTCCGGTAGATGTAAGCGAGTCATCAATAGTGGAAGCCGCTCAGGACCTGCTTGAGAGGTATCCAGAATTACAGGTGCTGGGAGTGGTGGCCGATTTCACCTCCCAGCTGGATGTCCTGCCGACCGAACGTCCCCTTATGTTCTGTTTCCTGGGGAGCACCATTGGCAACATGGATGAAGATGATAGTATCGCATTCTTACAGAGCATCGCTGGCAATATGAAACCGGGTGATAGGCTGCTCGTTGGCTTTGACATGGCCAAGTCTAAGGAGACTATGGAAGCTGCCTACAATGATTCCAGGGGAGTCACCTCTGAATTCAATAAGAATGTACTACAAGTGCTGAATAAGGAATTGAACGCGAACTTTGATCCGTCCCATTTTGACCATCTGGCCTTCTTTAATGAAGCCTGCAGTCGAATTGAAATGCACTTGAAGGCCAATCGCGACATCTCAGTGAAGCTCGAATCGATTGATATGGTAGTGGAATTCAAGAGCGGTGAAACCATCCACACGGAGAACTCGAGGAAATTCACCAAGAGGAGCATTGAGGATATGGCCAGCCGGGCTGGGTTATGTATCCAGAAATGGTGTTCCGACCGTGATGGCTGGTTTTCCCTCGTGGTGATGGGGCTCAATCACTCGAGTTGGGCCAAGGTCGCTCATGTAACATAGTGCCTGCTGACAGCGTTTGGCTACACAACCCCAGTTCTTCTCGTCCTCCCGTTAGGCAAGGAGCCAGGTA
>SOKG01000135.1 GCA_004376205.1 Dehalococcoidia bacterium
CGGCGAGGCCAGCCCCTGCGGCGACGAAAGCTACTGTGGTCGAGATATTGAAGGGGCCGCTGCCATCGCCACCGGTGCCGCAGGTATCCACCAGTATGTTCTGCTTGGGCCTTACCTCGATGGCGCTTTCCCTCATCGCCTGGGCACAACCAGCGATCTCGTCGGCGGTTTCCCCCTTCATCCTCAGGGCGGTGAGAAAGGCGCCGATCTGCGCCTGGGTGGCTTGACCTTGCATGATCTCTCCCATCACCTCCTTGGCCTCGGCCATTGTGAGGTCGCTGCCGGAGACGATCTTGGTCAGTGCTTCCTTTATCATCTTGGTTCAATTCCTCCATGCTCAGCGCTCAGGGCCAAATAGGGGTAATGCTCTTCTCCCTCCGCTATTTCCACCGCGCGCGCCAGCGCATCGAGCTTGTTCAGGCTCTCGTGATACTCCCGTGTTGGGTCGGAATCATACACTATGCCAGCACCGGCCTGAAGATAAACAGTGTTCCCTATCATAACGATAGTGCGGATTGTGATGCAAGTATCCATATTCCCGCTGAAGCTGAAGTAGCCCACAGCCCCGCCATATGGCCCGCGCTTTAAGTCCTCAAGCTCGGTTATGATCTCCATAGCCCTGATCTTGGGAGCGCCGGTCAGCGTGCCTGCGGGGAATGCAGCCCTCAACAGGCTGAAGGCGTTCTCGCTATCTCTCAGTTTTCCTTCTACTGTTGAGACAATGTGCATCACGTGAGAATACTTCTCCACGGTCATCGATATGGGCACCCTCACTGTGCCGTGCTGGCAGACCCTCCCCAGATCGTTTCTGGCGAGGTCCACCAGCATCGCGTGTTCTGCTATCTCCTTAGGGTCGCTGAGAAGCTCAGCTATCAAGGCCTCATCCTCTTCTTCGTTCGCTCCCCTTGGCCTGGTGCCGGCGATGGGGCATGTCTCAGCAATTTCATCCTCCACTTTCACCAGCATCTCTGGGCTGGAGCCGATAAGTTGAAAATCGCCCAGGTCGAGATAGAACAAGTAGGGGGAGGGGTTGAGCATGCGCAGTGCCCGATAAATGGTGAACGGTTGGGCGCTGGTTTTGCGCTTCAGCCGTTGCGACAACACGATCTGAAAAGCATCGCCTGCAGTGATGTACTCCTTGCAAGCCCTTACTCCTGCTTCAAACTCTTCCTGGGTGAAGTTTGACTCAAGCTCTTTGTCTTGAGGAGAGGTTGTTCTGCCATTTGTTCCCACTGATTCCAGCGGCAATGGCCTGGCCAGCCTGGCAACGATGGACTCGATCTTGGACATCGCTTGCTCATAGACCAATTCCGCAGGACCATCGACATACGTATTGGCTACTATCTTCATCTTGTGCTGCACATGATCGAAAATGACCATGGTATCGGTGAACACGAAAACGCATTCGGGCAGGCCGAGCTCATCGCGGGAGCACTCAGGTAGCCTTTCGAAGTATCGTACCATATCATAGGATATGTAGCCGACCGCACCTCCGAAGAAGCGAGGCAGCCCCGGGATCTTGACCACCTGGCGCTGGGCGAGAAGCTCCTGCACCAGGTGCAGGCAGTCCCGGCCGTCGAGATTCACCCTTTGCCTCTCACCATTTCGGTGGATGATCGCTTTGTTGCCTGATGACTTGAGCACCACATTGTGGCCTATGCCCAGGAAGGAGTAGCGGCCTAGTTTCTCGCCGCCCTCGACGCTCTCGAGGAGGAATGTAGGAGCTTCCTGCCCTAGCTTGAGGAACACCGAGACCGGCGTATCCAGGTCAGCAGATAATTCTCGGAAGACCGGAACCAGGTTTCCCTCTTTGGCTAGTCCTCGAAATTCCTCCAGTTTGGGAAAGTATTCAACTGCCATAGCTTTATCCTCGAAAACACAAATGAAAAGCCCCGTCCAAGGGACGGGGCTTAGTCCGCGGTGCCACCCTTGTTAGTCGCCACTCACAAAGGAGATAACAACTCTCTCGCCGGGTACGGCCCCTACGAGTAGGGCTATACCCTGGGTTCTGATAACGGTACCCCTTCCGGCAAAGCCTACTAGTGAACGTTCAACGTTCTAAGCGTTTGAGACGTTCCCTTTTCGGTTTGCAGCTCCCAAGTCCATTCCGCCTCTGCGCCGACATCGGCTCACACCTAACCCGACTCTCTGAGCCTCGCTGGAGGCGTACTACTCTTGTTCTCAGCCGATCACCTATTCAATTACGAGCAATTTAACATACAATATTGGCTTTGTCAACTTGTATTATCCTCCCTTTCTACCTGGATTCGAGAGGTGATTCAAAGCTGAATTGGATTGAAGTACAATACCCCTGGAGGAGATTCACTGTAAGTCTTTTGAGGCTAGCTGGCTATGGCTATGCCACTGCATTTCACAGAGGTTGCTATACGGTCTCGGGTGTTGCAGCTTGCGCAATACAGGCTGCCAAAGTATAATCGCTACTGGAGGGAAGGGAAGTCATGTCAGTTTTGGATAGGATGTCGGCGCTGCTTCCCGATACCGCCGGGGTGAGCGAAAACGGCCACCTCACCCTTGGAGGCTGTGACGTAGTGCAGCTTGCTGCTGAGTTCGGCACACCGCTTTATGTTTTCGACGAGGCTACCTTGCGCCAAACTTGCGCTGAGTACCGCAGGGCGTTTAGCCAGAGCTACGGTGACGTCATCGTGATCTACGCTGCCAAGGCTTTCATCAACCGGGCGCTGGCTATGATCATCAAAGAGGAAGGGCTGGGGCTGGACGTGGTCTCCGGAGGGGAGCTGAGTATCGCCCGATCAGTCGATTTCCCTGTGGAGAAGGTCTACTTCCATGGCAACAACAAGCTCCGGGAGGAGATAGAACTGGCAATCTCTTGCCGGGTCGGCCGCATTGTGGTCGACAACCTCTACGAGCTTCCATTGGTCAACGAGGTGGCCAAAGAGGCCGGGATCATCCAGGATATATTGATCCGGCTTAACCCAGGCATTGACGCCCATACGCATCGCCACGTTGCTACCGGCGTCATCGATAGCAAGTTTGGCTTACCTATCGCTTTGGGGCAGGCGGAAGAAGCAGTGGTTAAGGCGATGTCATCATCCAATCTCAGACTCATCGGATTGCACGTGCACCTGGGCTCCCTCATCTTCGCTGCTGAGCCCTATCAAGAGGCAATCAGGATCGTTTTCCAATTCGCCGCTGAGATGAGAGAAGGGCATGGACTTGACTTCCGCGAGTTTAGTCCAGGAGGTGGCTTCGCTATCCAATACACCAGAGATGCTCCGGCTCAAGGCGTCGCTTATTACGCTGGGGCTATTGCCGAGGCTGTTCAGTCCAGCAGCAAGGAGCTTGGCATGCAGCTACCTCGGCTCGTTGTTGAGCCGGGAAGGGCGATTGTGGGGCGCTCCGGGGTAGCGGTCTATCGAGCAGGGGCAACCAAAGACATCCCCGGCGTGCGCAGGTATGTATCCGTAGATGGTGGAATGGCAGATAATATCCGGCCAGCCCTGTACGGTTCTAGCTATGAGGCGCTGGTCGCTAACAAAGTCACCGAGGATGAAGTGGAACAGGTGAGCATCGCCGGCAAGTTCTGCGAATCGGGTGATATCCTGGTCAAGGATGTAGAGGTGCCCAGGGTTGTGCCCGGAGATACCGTCGTGATACCGGTAGCAGGAGCCTATTGCCTGTCTTTGGCCTCCAACTACAACGCATCGCTGAAACCTGCGATTGCGCTGGTCAAGGAGGGTAAGGCACGTCTTATTCGTCGCCGTGAGAGCTACGATGACCTGATGCGTTGCGACCTCGTTTAGTTGAGTCCAGGCACAGGAAGGCCGTAGGAACGAAAGTTCCTACGGCCTTACGCCGTTCCTGGCTCCCAGGAATCCTAAGCCGCAAATGGTATAGGCGTGACCTTATCTAAGCCGGGGAAAACGTGATCGACGTTTTTCCTCCGCTGTAATCTCGGGTAGATCATCGTCATCGGCCATCATCGCGTTCTCACTCTGCGCGTGGTCACCCCCCTCTCGGAAGCCAGTTGCGATTAGAGTGAGCTTGACATTGTGACCTATCTTAGGGTCTGTCGCCAGGCCAAAGATTATCTGGGCATTGGGATCTGCCACCGCTCTGATAACATTGGCTGCCTCATTAACCTCGGAAAGGGCGAGGTCGTTGTAGATGATATTGAACAGGATCCTCTGTGCTCTCTCGATGGAGAAGTCGAACAGGGGACTGACAATGGCGGCCTTGGCGGCATCAGCAGCCCGCGTTTCACCGCTACCGTAGCCCATGGATATCCAGGCGTGGCCAGCCTCGTTCATGATAGCTCTCACATCGTTGAAATCGAGGTTGATGTTGCCTGAGCTCATAATCACCTCGGAAATGCCTTCAACACTCTGGAATAATACGTCATCAACCATCTTAAAAGCGGCATCAATCGAGACACTCGCATCGCACATGCTTAGAAGACGTTCATTGGGAATGACGATTATGCAGTCCGCCCTTTCTTTGAGCCGTATGACACCCTCGTCAGCTACTCTGGCACGGTGGACTCCTTCAAAGTTAAAAGGCCTGGTGATTATGGCGATGGTGAGGATGTCGAGATCCTTTGCGATCTCGGCGATCACCGGCGCAGCGCCGGTGCCCGTGCCCCCACCCATACCCGCAGTTACGAATATCAGATCGGCACCATCAACAGCCTTGGTGAGCTCGTCGCGGCTTTCTTCAGCCGCCAGCATGCCCGTTGTATGGTCACCGCCCACTCCCAGCCCTCTGGTAAGTCTGTCACCTATGCGAAGGCGAGTCGGAGCTGTCGATCGCAGCAATGCCTGAGCATCGGTGTTTACCGCGATGAAGCCGACCCCCGGGATATTCTCTTCAATCATGCGATTGACAGCGTTATTGCCACCACCGCCCACGCCAACGACCTTGATCTGGGTAAGATTCTCAACAGCACTCTCAACTGCCTCAGTCCCACCTTTTGAACCTGTCCCAGTCACCATGGCTCCCCCCTAACCAGAAAGGCTAAATGCGCTCGGCAACCCTCATTCTGGCACTACGACTCCGCGGATTAGCCTGCACCTCGATTGGAGAGGGCTTGATTGCCTTTTTGCTTGATATCTTGAGCCGAGCGGTATGCCCGCAAATACAGGCTGGCGCTCCCGGAGGACAAAGGCATTCTTGCGCCTCCCGGCGGAGAAAACCCTTGACCAGTCGATCTTCAAGGGAGTGGAAGCTAATAACTACAATCCTGCCGCCGCTTCCAAGGAGATTGGGCACCTGCTCCAGTGCAAGCTCGAGGTTCTCCAGTTCCTGGTTGACCGCGATTCGCAGCGCTTGAAAAGTCCTCGTTGCCGGGTGAATCCTGCCACGCACCCCAGCAACAGCTTGCTCCACTGCCTGCGCGAGTTCCAGGGTGGTTCTTAGAGGACGTCTCTCCACAATACGTCTCGCTATTTTCCGACTCCGCCGTTCCTCGCCATATCTATCCAGAAGCCGGGCCAACTCAGGCTCCGCATAGGTATTGACGATATCTGCTGCGGTAACAGCCTGTCTATCGCTGAACCTCATGTCCAGCGGAGAATCCTGCTGGAAGCTGAAGCCGCGACCAGCCTCCTTAAGCTGAAGAGAGGACACGCCAAGATCGAAGAGGATGCCATTTACAGGATGAAAGCCGTATCTGGTACAGATATTCTCCAGATATCTGAAGTTCTCATTGACCAAAATGGCATCTTTGCCATAGGGCTTGAGTTTCCCCCTGGCCACTCTGAGCGCGCTGGGGTCAGCATCGATGCCGATTAGTTGCCCTCCGGGCGAGCTCTCTTCTAAGATCGCCGCAGCATGCCCTCCGCCGCCCACAGTGCAGTCTACATATCTGCCGCCACGCTGAACCTGGAGAGCGCTGATACACTCCTTGAGCATAACAGGCTCATGGCTAGGTGCATTAGTCATAGTCAGAGTCGTCATGGCTGTATCTCTACCGCCTCTGCGATCTGCGTAGCGTGCTCAGCCATAAATTGTTTTTCCGCAGCCCAAAGCCCTTTGTCCCAGATTTGGAGGTGGCTATACGCCCCGACTATAACCACCTCATCGTTGATATCGGCGTACTGGCGCAGAGCGGGAGGCAAGATCACCCTTCCCTGGCGGTCAAGTTCGAGATCGAAAGCGCCGGAGAATGTGAAGCGGGCAACTCTCCTCGGATCACGCCGGGTCATGGGTAGGGAAACCAGCTTGTCAGCCACTTTTCCCCACTCCGCCATGGTGTAAACGTTGAGACATTTGTCGAACCCCCGGGAGAGCACCAAGCCAGCACGGAATGCCTCCCTGAATTTGACCGGGATAGCTAGTCTCCCCTTGTGATCGATCCTTAATTCGTATTCGCCGAGGAACATCCACCTTGCCCCACTTTACACCACGTCGCACCACTTTTAGCACATATCCGCCCTATTGTCAATAGTCTTTGTGGTTTTTGGACAG
>SOKG01000203.1 GCA_004376205.1 Dehalococcoidia bacterium
ATCGCGGTGTGGGCCGATGTCCAGGGCACCGACGGGAATATCCACACTCTCGAAACCTTTTATCACCTCTGCAATACGGTGAGCCAAAGGTACGCCGCGAGTGTGTATGCCGATTAGAACCAGGTCATCGCAACCGTCGACGCTCTCCACCGCCTCGTGAGCCATACGGACAATCGCCCGTCGTATGGCGTCCCCCGACATTATTACTTTCTCAGGCATAAAAAAACCTCCGCCTTTATTAGGCTGAGGAATCTCTTGTCGCTGTTCGGTTTCCCCTGACTTGGGGCCACTTTTCTCTCCCTTCCCAGTCTCTCCGGGCTGAGTTAAAGGTTCGATCTGGGTAGATTATACCAGCTAATCAACCGGTTGGCAAGAACTTTTTTTGCAGCTTCTTCCGTGCTATTTAGAAAGGCCTTGCGCGCCCCCTACTACCGAGGCGACGGCATAGTCCCGCGAATGAGAGAGGCTGATAGCCAGCTCTTTTATCCCCAGCTTCCTGGCCCTGCGGCGCGCCCCGCCGTGGAGGAAAACGAGTGGAGCCCGACGTCGGTTGGGCAGGATCTCGATATCGCGCCAGGAAACACCGCTCCTCCCCGTACCCAGTGCCTTCATAACTGCTTCATTATTGTTGACTTTCGCAGGGTTTGCCGATAGACTTTTACAGGAATCCCGGCCAGCAAAAGTGAAGCTGAATATCCAACACAATACTAAGAAGGGGTAAGAGATGCCAGGGAAGGAAAGTGAAGCAGGGTTTCTTCCTCGATATCGGGTTCTAGATCTGGCTGACGAGAAAGGTGTCTACTGCGGTAAACTACTCGGCGACCTCGGGGCTGATGTGATAAAGGTTGAGCCCCCGGGAGGGGATAAGACGAGGTTCCGAGGTCCATTTCATAACAACGAGGTTCACCCCGAGAAGAGCCTGCACTTCCTCTATTTCAATACCAGCAAAGGCTCAATCACGCTGAACCTCGAGGACAGCACGGGCCAGGCTATCTTCAAGAGGCTGGTCGAGAAAGCGGACGTAGTGGTGGAGAGCTTTCCGGTGGGGTATCTTGCCAGCCTTGGGCTAGGTTATCCCGCGCTACGAAAAATCAATCCCAGACTGGTGATGAGTTCCATCACGCCGTTCGGACAGAAAGGGCCCCTGAGCGGCTACAAGGCCACCGATATCAACATTATGGCCATGAGCGGCTACATGCAGCTTATCGGCGAGCCCGACCAGCAGCCGCTGGTGCTCGGTGGTGAGCAGTCTTTCTATCCCGGAGCGCAGTACGCAGCAGCGGGCACAGTAGCCGCGCTATTCTACCGGGATGCCACCTCGGGCAAGGGACAGCATGTGGACGTGTCCATGCAAGAGGCCATGATAACCTTCTATCATGAGCAGACGCCGGTAGCCATGTGGCAAAAGAAAAAGGAGAACGTATCGCGGGTAGGCTCCATGGATGCCATGGTCACGCCCTGCGGCCTGTATCCCTGCAAAGACGGCTGGATTTCGCTATGCGTGGTGACACCGCTGGAGTGGGATACGCTGGCGCAGTGGATACACGAGGTAACAGGCAACGATGAAGTCCTGCAAGAACAGTACAAAGGCGGACTAATCTCTCGCATGCCCGTCCGAGACATGGTAAATGTGATGGTGATAGACTTCACCGACAGGCTCACCGCGCGGGAGCTCTTCCTCGAGGGCCAGAAGCGGAAGCTGGCGGTTATACCGGTAAACGACGCGCCGTCACTTCTCGAAGACGCCCAGCTTAATTCACGTGGCTTCTGGGTGGAGTTGGACCATCCAGTGGTGGGCAAGATGAAGTACCCCAAGGGCGCGCTATACAGTGACGCCATTGGGGCACCCCGAAAGGCAGCTCCGCTGCTGGGCGAGGACAACGAGAGAATCTACTGCGACGAGCTGGGATACTCTAGGGAAGACCTGGCGGTGCTGCGCACCACAGGTGTAATCTAAGGCATCGGACAACGGGTGAAAGGAAGGATAAGGCTATGGCCAAGAAAGCTCTGGAGGGCGTTCGAGTCATAGAGTTCGGTCTTTACATAGCATTGCCCCTGGCCACACGTCTGCTGGCTTCCATGGGTGCAGAGGTTATCAAGGTTGAGACCCTCACATCTCTCGATATGTCATGGTACGGCCCCATCTATGCGCCGGGGGCGCTACAACTCGAGTACCGGCCGCTCAAGCGCAACGTTACCCTCGATGTGCGCAAGCCCAAGGGCAAGGAGGTCATGGAAGAGCTGATCAAGAAGAGCGACGTATACATGACCAACCTTGGGGGGGGAGCTCTGGCCAAGTATGGTCTGGACTTCGATCATGTTCGGTCGCTAAAAGAAGACCTAATCGTACTCTGGCAGACCGGGCTCGGGAGCACAGGGCCCTATGGAGGCTACAAGGCCTACGGGAGGCTGATGCAGCACGCCTGCGCCATATCCTCCATGAGCGGGGCGCCCGACAACCTTGGCGTAGCCAACGTCTCCTACTCTGACTACCACACCTCGGTTTTCAACGCTCTGGCAGTAATAGGAGCACTGGAAAGGCGGCGCCGCACGGGCAAGGGCTGCTTCATTGAGTGCCCCATATATGAATCCGGTGTGATCACTGTGGGGCCTGCTTTCCTGGACTACCAGTCAAACAGAGTTATCCCGGAGCGCAGGGAGAACAGGCACCGCTTCTTTGCCCCGCACGGTGCATATCCCTGCAGGGGAGAGGACAGGTGGTGTACCATCGCCGTCACTACGGAAGAGGAATGGAAGGCCTTCTGCGCCGCCATCGGCAATCCCGCCTGGACAAAATCGCCCGACTTTGCTACCGCCGCCGACAGGGTCAAGAACGCAAAAGAGCTGGACCGCCTGGGCGGAGAGTGGACATCAAGACGCACCGCCTATCAAGTCATGGAGAGGATGCAAAAGGCAGGGGTGCCAGCAGGAATCGTGGCCAAGGGAGAGGACCTGGCCAAAAGCGAGCATCTCAAGAGCCACGATTTCTATAAGGAAACCGAATACTATTCCGCCGACTTCAATACGCCGGGCGTAGATTGGCCCGTAGCTGGGAGGTCGCCGGTGTTCTCCGAGCCAATCCAGTTCTCCGAGACTCCAGTCCTGTTCGGGCCTATGCACAAGGTCGGGCAAGACAACAACTACGTCTACGGCAAGCTCCTGGGCATGTCAAAGAAGGAGATCAAGGCACTGACAAAAGAGGGCGTGTTCGCCTAGCAGCCCCGCTCGGCGGGAAGGAGGATAGCGAATGAAGGCCATTGATATGGAGTGCTTGATGAGCACCAAAGAAGGGGCGGTGAGCAGAGACCCCGCGATGATAGAGGCGCTAAAAGAGTATTTCAAGACGTCGGGGATGCGCATAAAGAGCGAAGACGAGATGGCTCAAGATTGGCGGGATGCCGGTGTCCAGGTAGTGATTCTCTCTGCCACCGGCAAACCTTTTGGCTTCGTCGAATGGGAGCAGATACAGGACAGGCACAACTACGTAAGCCAACTGAAGAAGGACTATCCCGATGTCGTTCTGGGTTTCTGGGTCGGCCTTCCTCTGGACTGGGGCATCTGGAAGGCACTGAAAGAGGTGGAGAGATGCATCAAGGACTTGGGAAGCTTCGGTGTTTTCGTATCGGGAATGGCCGGCGTTCCTGCAAATGACAAGACGTGGTGGCCTTTCTACGACATGTGCCAGGAGGCGCAGGTCCCCATTAAGATTACGGTCGGAGCAACTGCGGGAGGCGCCGGTCAGGGTGGAGGAATGGGCATACGCCTGGTCACCGAGAATCCGATCCCTAACGTAGATGATGTCGCCGCTGCATTCCCCGGACTCACCATCATCGGGCATCACTATCCCTGGCCCTTCATCGAAGAGATGACCGCGGTGATGATACATAAGGACAATGTATTCTGCGAGGTGCACGGCTGGCGGCCCAAGTACCACCATGAGCTCTTCAAACGAGAACTGAACACGCGTATCAAAGATAAGATAATGTTCGGCTCTGACTACCCCTTCTTCCAGTACCAGACGCTCTTCGGGGACTGGGAGGCAGAGACGTACGGCATCAAGCCAGAGGTTTTGGAAAACGTCTACTATAAGACCGCCCAGAAGGTGCTGGGACTGGTGAAATAGGGTCTCTTCAGCAAACCCTGGGACGGAGGCAGCTTAATGGATTTCAGTTTTACGCCAGAGCAAGAGCGTCTACGCCAGGAGGTGCGAGACTTCCTGCAAAAGGAGGTCAAGGAAGAGAGCAGAGCGGATTTCCTGTACGACCGGCCACATAGCCCTGCTACCCGAGAGTTGCTACGCAAGCTAGGGGAAAGGGGCTGGCTCTGTCCCACATGGCCCAAGGAGTGGGGCGGTGTGGGGGCTTCGGCCCTGGAAAACTACGTCATTCAAGAGGAGTTGGCATATGCCTTTGCCCCAGCACCATTCGCTCTGATTGGAGCCATGGTAGTGGGCCCCACGCTCCTTTTACACGGAAGCGAGGAGCAAAAGAATAAATACCTGCCCCGGATAGCCAGCGGTGAAATCGAGTTTTCCATGGGTTACACCGAACCCCAGGCGGGCTCAGACCTTGCTTCGCTGAGTATCAAAGCCGAGGACAAGGGTGATTACTATCTGATCAACGGCCAGAAGATGTTCAGCACCAAAGCTGACTTCGCCGACTATGGCTGGCTGGCGGTCAGGACCGACCCCGATAATCCCAAGAAGCATAAAGGGATTTCGCTGCTCATCTTTGACCTGAAGAACACGCCGGGAGTTACCATCCGTCCCATATACAATATGAGCGGTTATCACTCATGCGAGGTATTCTACGACGATGTCCGTATCCCAAAGGAGAACCTGGTCGGCGAGCTGAACCAGGGGTTCTACATCATCGGGGCTGCGCTCCTTTTCGAACGAGCAGTCACAGTCAGTGGATTCTATCGCCCCTTGGAGCTGTTGGTGGATTATGTCAAGAACACCAAACGCCATGGGAGGCCGTTGTCGGAGGATCCGCTCGTGCGGCGTAAGCTGGCCGAGATAGAGATGAAGTTCGCTGTGACCAGAGTAATCTCACTCCGTCTCTGCTGGATGCAGCAACACAAGATGTTCGCCCTGAATGAGACTGCGATGGCCAAGCTACTCAGCACCGAGATGATATACGACCTGGCCAACGCAGGTATGCAGGTAATGGGTCCCTACGGGGAACTGGTGTCCGATTCTAAATACGCAGCACTCCAAGGGTGGTTTGCGCATATCTATCAAGAGTCCCCCCATTACAAGATCGCCGGCGGCACCTCTGAGATTCAGAAGCAGATTATCGCTACCAGAGGGCTAGGTCTCCCCAGAGGCTAGGTCTAGCTCCCAGGCGAGATATGTGGATAGCGTGGTTTGGATGGTGCTTTGCTAATTATCGCCGCTCCCTGAGGTCATACTGTGGTCAATTTGAGAGGTTTGCCTTTGAGTGATTCCGAAGGCTCCGCAAAGACCGAGATAACGGGTTGCGTTTTTAACATAGAGAGATTTGCGATCCGCGATGGCCCTGGAATCAGAACCACCGTCTTCCTTAAGGGCTGCCCGCTCAGATGTTTGTGGTGTAGCAACCCGGAGTCCATGAAGCCATTCCCGCAGCTTTTCTACTTCGAACGCCTGTGCGCGAGATGTTATCGGTGCGTTGAGGCATGCCCCAACAAGGCTACCACAGTAAGTCCTGAGGGAGCCATAGAAATAGATCGCAGCCTGTGCAAGAACTGCGGCGAGTGCGTTGAGGTATGCCCCAACAAGGCCAGAGAGATGAGTGGGAAGCTCATGACCGTCGAAGAGGTTCTGGAGGAGGTGAAGAAGGACACCTTGTTCTATCAGAACTCAGGCGGTGGGGTTACTGCCTCAGGAGGCGAGCCAACCCATCAGCCGGAATTTCTCTGGCACCTTTTTCGAAGGTGCCAAGAGTCAGCCATCCACACATGTCTGGATACCTGCGGATTTGTGCAGACTGAGGTACTGCAAAGGGTTCTGGAGCATACCAATCTGGTGCTTTATGACATCAAGCACATGGACCCAGTGAGACATAGAGAGCTTATCGGCGTCGACAACAGATTGATACTGGAAAACGCCAGAATGGTCGCTGCCCAGGGCAAGCCAATGATAATAAGGCTGCCCCTGATACCAGGCCATAACGATTCGGAACAAGACATCAAAGCTCTGGCCGAATTCATGACTGAGTTAGGGCTCAAGAGAATCGATCTTTTGCCCTATCATTCACTTGGCAAGGAGAAATACGCCAGATTGGGTCTGGAATACGAGTTAAGCGATCTCAAACCACATGAAAGTGAAGAGGTGGGGGTTATCAAGACCTTTCTTGAGTCATACGGACTAGAAGTTGGGGTGGGCTAACTATGTAGAGAAATGCGAAATACTAATTCCTAAGCACTAAACAAACTCAAAATGAGTAGCGTCGTGAC
>SOKG01000101.1 GCA_004376205.1 Dehalococcoidia bacterium
GTGTGGCCAACATTGAGAAGGCCCTGGCGAAGGTGCCGGGGGTAATCTCAGCTAATGTCAACTTAGCCAGTGAGAAGGCCACCGTCGAATACTTGAGGGGCGAGGCCAGTATGGCTGACTTCAGGCGGGCAGTGGAAGGAGCGGGATATAGTATCCGGGCTGAGGTCGGCGCTGAGGGCATCGCCGAGCCCGATGTGGTAATGGCAGCCACCCGCCGTGAAATTCGCACTCTGAAGACCAAGCTAATTTTTGCCGGCAGCATAGGTCTTTTCATGCTCCTTATCGCCGTCTCTGAGTTCTCTGGGGGGTGGTCTTGGTTGCCTCCATTCTTCAGTAATCACTACCTTCTCTGGGCGCTGGCAACGCCGGTACAGTTCTGGGCGGGCTGGCAGTTCTACCAGGGCACCTGGGGCGCCTTAAAGCACAAAACAGCCAATATGTTCACCCTCATCGCTGTAGGTACATCGGCTGCCTATTTCTATAGCGTAGCCGCCATACTATTCCCCGGATTCTTCGCCGCTGGCGGTCGGGAGGCCAATGTCTATTTTGATACCGCTGCCATCATTATCGCCCTCATCCTGCTGGGGCGCTTCCTGGAGGCTAGGGCTAAGGGTCAGACCTCAGAGGCTATCAAGAAGCTTATCGGTATGCAGGCCAAGACAGCCAGGGTAGTGCGCCAGGGTCAGGAATTAGACATACCAATAGAGGAGGTGGTGGTAGGGGACATCATCATCGTGCGCCCGGGCGAGAAGGTGCCTGTGGATGGCATCGTTAAAGAGGGTCGTTCTAGTATCGATGAGTCCATGATTACCGGAGAAAGCATGCCCGTGGAAAAAGGGGCTGGCGACGAGGTCATTGGCGCTACTATCAACAAGACGGGCAGCTTCCGCTTTGAAACCACCAAGGTGGGCAAAGATACCGCGCTGGCCCAGATCATCAAGCTGGTGGAGGAGGCCCAGGGGTCGAAGGCTCCCATCCAGAGGCTGGCCGACATTATCTCAGCATACTTTGTTCCTGCGGTCATCGTTGTCGCCACTATGACCTTTATCCTGTGGTACTTTTGGGGGCCAGCTCCTGCATTGACCTTTGCCCTACTCAATTTTGTCGCCGTTTTGATCATTGCCTGTCCCTGCGCCCTTGGCCTGGCGACCCCTACCGCCATCATGGTGGGCACGGGCAAAGGAGCCGAGAACGGCGTCCTTATCAGGAGCGGCGAGGCCCTGGAGACAGCCCACAAGATAGGGGCTATCATCCTGGACAAGACGGGCACCCTCACCCAGGGGCGGCCGGTGGTAACCGATGTAGTAGCTGCCCCTGGATTTAAAGAGGTGGAGCTGCTCATGGTGGCCGCCTCGGCGGAGCGGGGCTCCGAGCATCCCCTGGGGGAGGCCATCGTCAATTCGGCCAAGGAAAAGAACCTGCCTCTGGTCGATGCCACTGAGTTTAACGCTATCCCCGGTCATGGTATTGAAGCCAGGATAAATGGGCAGAAGGTGCTTTTGGGCAACCTGAAGTTGATGCAAGACCGGGGGCTCTCCCTGGATGGTCTGGAGGAAAAGGCCACCCGGCTCTCCAATGAGGGGAAAACCCCCATGTTTCTGAATATTGATGGTCGAGCCGCCGGGATAATCGCCGTGGCTGATACCCTCAAGCCAAACTCAAAAGAGGCGGTGAGAGAGCTGCATCGCCTGGGGCTGGAAGTGGTGATGCTCACTGGTGACAACCAGCGCACTGCTGAGGCCATTGCCAAGCAGGTAGGCATTGACCGCGCACTTGCCGAGGTTCTGCCT
>SOKG01000262.1 GCA_004376205.1 Dehalococcoidia bacterium
TCATTCTAAAGAACAAGAGACCTGCTACGAGTGGCACATGCCCCAGATGCGGAACCAAAGTATTCCGCATAGGCAAAGCTTGAGACTGGCGGAGCTTGGGATTAGGGGCCACACCGAGTGGCCCCTTTTCTTCACCCCACTAATCGGCATCCCTCGTCGCCTCTGTCAGAGAACGGCTGGAGTATCAGTTTTGAGTCTGCTTTCCTTGTTCGGGCCTGATTTTGCCGTCTATTCTGAGGATGGGCAATGCTATGTGACCAAAGCCCTACCACGCTATGGCTTGGAGCTGGCAATCTTCCCTAAGGCCTGAAGCACAGACTCAACATCCTGTGCTGTATTGAAGTAGCCCAAGCTAATGCGTATAGAGCCGTGAGGATACGTGCCAAGTGTCTTATGAGCTGCTGCGGCGCAATGAAGCCCCGTTCTCACCTTGATATCGAAGGCCTGATCAAGGATAGCTCCGACCTCGGCTGGCTCCCATCCAGGCAGGTTGAAAGAAACGATGGGCGCCCGCCTGCGCATGTCTTGTGGTTGGTAAAGGATTATTCCCGGGATCTGTGACAAACCCTGCAGCAACTGATCCAACAACGACTGTTCATGAATGCGAATCCTCTCTATGCCTTGCTCGAAAATATACTTCAGTCCTGCGCCGAGTCCGGCAATGCCAACAGTATTCGGCGTTCCACTTTCGTATCTATAAGGAAGCGCAACCGGCTGCTCATCTAGCTCCGAGTGTGATCCCGTACCTCCCTCGCGCAATGAATCGAGTTCAACACGGTGGCTCAGGTAAAGCACCCCGGTGCCTGGAGACCCGAGTAGTCCCTTATGCCCCGAGAAAGCAAGTAGGTCGACTTCACTCGTCTGGACATCGATAGGAAATATGCCCGCCGTTTGAGCAGCATCCACCATGAAAACCCTACCATGTCTTCTTACAACTGCTCCATATTCTTCGATGGGCTGGACGACCCCCGTCACGTTGGATGCATGGGTGACCGCAACCAGTTTGGTTTTCTCATCTATTGCCTGCTCGATATCCTCTGCTGACAAGAACCCCGTATCAGAGCAGGGAGGCAATCTGGTAGTTCTCACTCCCTTCCCCTCGAGCTTGTTCAGGGGGCGAACCAGAGAATTGTGTCCAATCCGACTGGTGATCACATGGTCTCCCGGTTTGAGCAGACCCTTTAGCCCCAGATTCAAAGCATCGGTGCAATTAAACGTGAGGATGATCCGATCCCTTTCAGGGGCGTTGATGAGGCGTGCCACAAGCGATCTCGTTTCCTCGATCACTCTTTCAGCGGCTAAAGCCAGGCTATGTGCGCCGCGGCCTGGATTACCAGCATGCTCTCTTAGGAACTCATCCATGGCTCGATAGACGTTTTCTGGCTTCGGCCAGGATGTGGCTGCATTATCCAGATAAATCATAAAGCTGTCCTATGTCCCGATGTATTTTGCGTAGAGCCCTCTTGCCAGTGATTCATCATCGGTATTCTTAATGATAGCCCGTCCGTCGGGGAAGACGACCATCTCATAATCATCGACTCTAAAACGGAGCATGAACTCGTTGTAACTAACTTCTCCTACAGGACCAAGCTGTGTCGCCAGTCTTTCCAGGGAAATCTCCTTTGCTTCGGGATTCAGTACCTGAACCGCATTCTCCCCGCAGAGCGAAGTGGTCCTAGTCCCAAACCTGGCCTCCAGGAACTCGAATTTGCCCTGGCAAGCTGGACAGTCTTGACGAGGGCTAATCTTGAAGCGGTTGAATTCTCCTTCCCAAACGTCAATTACGACAAGGTCCAGATTGATATTCTCTGCCCCAACCAGTATTTTCAATGCCTCAGCAGATTGCAGCGAACCGATGATGAAGGGGATTGGGCCGATCACCCCTGCCGTATCGCAGGTGAGCAACATCTCTCCGCCGGGTATCCTCTGGTAGAGACACTGGAAGCAAGGAGTCTGCCCCGGAATTACGTTCATAGTCATTCCACAAGATGAGATCGCTGCTCCATAAATCCAAGGGATCTTGTGCTTCAAGGAGGCGTCATTGATAAGATAGCGGGTTTCCAAATTATCCAACCCGTCCAGGATCAAATCGGCACCATGGACAAGGCCTTCGATGTTGGAGTAATTTACATCTGCTACTATTCCCTCGATCTCTATTGAGGAGTTGACCTTACTCAAATGCTGTTGCGCCGCCACTGCTTTCGGGAGCTGATTCTCTATATCGTCCTCGTCGAATAGAACCTGCCGCTGAAGATTGTGGTACTCTATGAAGTCCCTATCGACGATTCTGACTTTCCCGATTCCAGCTCGCGCCAAAGTAGCGGCGATGATCGTTCCCAGCCCCCCGCAGCCGATGATTACCACGAAGCTATTCGCAAGCATCTTCTGCCCTTCTTTGCCGATCCCGTCGAAAAGGATTTGCCTTGAATATCTGTCGATCATAGCAATATGCCTCGCTTACCCTTGGAGTTGGCAGGTCTGTGGGAGTCAACACGGGAACGAGATGGCCCAGGAATCCGGGGTAATACCTCCAAAGAACAATGGTCAAGCAATGAAGCCATAAGGCACGTCGGCTCAAACAATAGATATGGATTGATTATGCCCCTCTTCCCGCGGGCTCCTAAGCAGACGCCCCCTGAACGTGTTTCTCGGTGTGTCAGACAGAAGCGCTCATCCCCCCACTATCAGCGGCAGCAGTGCTACCTTATCCCCTTTCCCCAGTTTCCTATCCTTTATCCGGTCTGGACGGAAAACCTCACCATTCACCTCGAGCAAGACGGGAGCAGAGGCAAGCTGGAGTTCATCCATTAGCTCCTTTACTGTCTTGTCTTCTTTGATCTCTAGCACCCTTTTCATAGTCAGCATCTTCGCAACAACAGTCTTCCCAGGGAACTTCATTTCTTCAGGAATTTTCCCTTCTTCATCCATTTTGGTCATCCCCCTACTATCCAGGGCAGTAGTATTACTTCGTCCCCTCTTCTCGGCGTCGTATCCTTGATCTGTCTCATGTTCTTTGGCTTCTATCTTCTTTTTTACAGACGACATCCTATCGATAGCGCTTCTTGCACCAAGCTTGTCTATTCGAGGACTTTCTCTGACTTCTCTTTCGTTACTCTGGTAGTGGACGCAGGTGGCCTGAGATGAACCAGCCTGCGGCAGAAATCGGAACCGGTTGTGAGAGGACTGTCCAACAGTTCCACCTGCACGGGGTGTTTCACGACAGCCTCAAACATAGCTTTGTTGAAGTAGTTTCCGCACCTGCACCATAGGGGTGTAGGCTCCAGATGTCCCAGAGCTATCATGGGACACATGCACTCGCCTTTGACCTCGGGGTAGAAGTCATAATGAATAACGTCGCCCTTCCTTTCCAGCTTCCGCATTCCTGGAAAGGCATTCATCAAATCCTGTATGAAGGTGTCTATGTCGGTATCTGTATTAAGTCCTGCAAACGGCAGGAACAAGGAGTTGCACATTTCCCCGGTGCATTGAAGGCAAAGTTCCCTCGCCGCTTCGTCAAAATCGGGCTGGAATATCCGTTTGAGGATTTCACCTTTCTGCAAGCCTACGAAAAACTCACGCTGCGCCAGTTCCTCCTCAGACAGCTCTTGAGGCATTCTCCCCTCCTCAAATGTTTGAGTTTACATAATACAGCTAGTTCCATTGATTCCCAAATCCCTGGATTCCTACCTAGGTCTCGTGCTTCGGTGAGGTAAATGCGGAGGGCTTGAGGTGTATGAGGAAGCGGCACTCGTCCTCGCCACCTACCTGGGGGCTGCCCAATACCTCAACCGTGGCTACCTCTCTTCCGGTGTACTCCTCTATATAGCTTGCCGTGCTATTTGCCGAGCAAGCGCACAGCTCAGGCCTTCCTTCCATCCAGCCGAACATGGCAAGGGGGCACTGGCATATCGGGCGACCGTCTTTGTCTTTGGGAGGAACATAGGTCCAGTGAACTATGTCACCTATCTGAGTGATCTTCCTCGGCCCGAAGGGGGGTTTCAACCCAGTCATGTGTTTCTTGTAATCCTCCCAGTCCATGCCCGGATGGCAACCCAGGACCATCTTAGCCTGCTCACTGCAGGCTTTGGATATCTTCATCAAAACCCTATCCCTATGTTCCGGCGGAAGCTCGGCGATTCCCGCATAGGCTGCGTCAACTATCTTGTACAGCCAACCGTGGAGCAAGTCCTTTATCTCTGGACTCATCTCAAGATAGAGTTCATCGATCGACCCCTCCGTCTCCGGCGGCAATTCTTGAGGCATTTTTCCCTCCTTAGTTATGGTTATATCCCTATTATACATCCTTTATTATATTAAGTTTGTTGGGCCAAACAAGAGTGGTCATCCCCCTGCTATCACTGGGATTATCGCTACTTTGTCGCCTTTCTCTAACCTCCTGTCCTTTATCTCATCTGGATAGAAAACCTCCCCACCTACCTCCAGCAGGAATGGGGTAGGGGGGAGTTGTAATTCATCCATAAGCTCCATCACCGTCTTGGATTCTGTGACCTCGATCTCCTCAATGCCAACTTTCATTTTCTACACAGACTTTCCAAGATGCTGGCATGCTGCTCACAAAACTCGGGTTCGCTCTCAAGCTGTGCAAAGATAAGTTCCGCTTGCCAGTGGGCATTATACAGCCGGCAACTCCTGTCCTCGCAGAAGGGGTCGCCAGTCAGAGAATGGAAAACCGCCTGCATCGCATACCCTTTAGTGACATCGGTCAGGCGCTCATCCTCGTGATCGATGAACCCCCCCTTGAATCCCTCTTTGAGTTCCAGTAGATCCTTTCCAAGCATCTCATACTGCTGCTTTAGAAGGTAGTATTCCCTGGGCTTGGCTGGGGCCTCAACGAGCCCTGTAGTTGAGATAATGGAGGGAAAACCATACACACTTGTCCTGAGGTGGTATCTTCTGTCGCCCTCCTCCCAGGTAGCGAACAGACGATTGGTAAGGAGAATGTGAGCAAACCCAAGAGCACGCTCCTGCCGCGCTATGAGCTCTGAGAAGAGCCTTTGGAGGTGAAAGCCATCGTAGAGCACTCCGAAGGCCCTGGTTTCTCCCAGAATCCTTCTTTTCTCGTACTGGATCTCGCCGCTCAGAGGCTCTTGCTCGGATGCTATCTTAGTGCTCGCATGCTGAATCTTGATAGATGCCAGCTTCCTTGCATAATCATTGCTTTTCTCCGGACAAAGGGCGAAGGGATTCCCCCTCACCTCGACTTCTATTTCCCGCAGCCTGTCTGCTAAGTATTCAGCGATGTCCGCCACATCGAGTGTTTCGGCCAAACCTTCCTCATAGAGGAGAACCTTCTCTAATCTGTGAACTCTCATCTCAGCTTTTCAAGAGCAATCTCAGCCGCCACTTCGCCTGATATGAGCATGGCCCCGAAGGTTGGGCCCATCCTGGGCAATCCGTAGGTTGTCGATACTGCCATGCCGGTGACGATCAAGCCTGGGTGAACTTCTCCAGTGTGCTCCACGATCAAGTCCTCGGACCTCTCCACCCACATAGCACCGTAACCCTTGGTTTTGACTAGTCCCCTCTCTTCAAGTTTCCTCACCACCTGAGCATCATGACCGGTAGCATCGATGACTAGACTCGATTCCAGGGCAATGGGATCAACGCATGTTATCTCCCTTGGCAATGCCGAAATGGGTGTCCAGTTAATCACGACTCCTGCAACACGATTAGCCTCTCTTAAGACCAAGTCATCGAAGATCGTCATATTGGCAAACTTGACGCCAGCATCACAGGTTGAAGCAATAAGCTTTGAACATGCATGGGGGCCATCGGCAACCAATAGATTCTCACTGACAGCCTTGTAGGGAATAGCAAGCTCATCCAAGATTCTCTCTCCCGGACGCCTTATAGTAACCTTGTTCATCAGATACCCCCCGATCCAAAAGCCGCCCCCGAGGTAGTTATTCCTTTCGACGATAAGAACCTTCCTGCCCGCTCTTGCCAAATTCCTACCTGCCATGAGCCCACTTGGACCGCCACCGATTATGATACAATCACTTTCGACATATTCTAGGAACTGGGCGGCAAATTCAGCGACTATGGCGCTGCTTATGTCCTTTTCTCCTGCTGGACCGAACTTCTGTGCCAATTCAGTACCTCCTCCTCTTATTTTCTTCGCTTTCGGACTTGCTTAAGTAATCATCCTATAGATTGACCAAACATCCCCCGTTCTCCTTCTTAGCCCGGTTCTCTCGAGAGCGGCGAAATGGCTCTGAGCTTATCTACAATTCGTGGCAGAACCTCCAGGACTCGACCCATGTCTTCCTCAGTTGTCCACTTGCCCAGAGTGAACCTTAATGAGCCGTGCGCTTGTTCGTGGGAGAGTCCCATTGCCAGAAGAACAGGAGATGGTTTGAGGCTTGATGAACCGCAGGCAGAACCTGTAGAAGCATAGATACCTTCC
>SOKG01000067.1 GCA_004376205.1 Dehalococcoidia bacterium
CCACCGACCACGAGATAGACATTCGGTGCATACACCCCCATAAACCCGCTGGTGGCCACTGGAATCGAATGAACGCCGGGCGCTATTTCCATATCTATTTCCTTGCTAACCTCATACCGCTAACAAAGCAAAAGGAACACAAACAAGACAACCGGCGAACTTTCCAAAGGATGCTTTCCATTTTGTCGCCTTATGCTCAACTCCTTTGCTTGCTAACCACTCAGCAACAGAGCCTTCAAAATAGCCACCGGCAAAATCAGACACGGCATTTCCTAAAGCGGCACCGAGTACAGCTCCAAAAACAGCTCCTATATCTGCACCGATAATAGCTCCTATCACTAACAAGCCGTTATCAACAACCCCAAAAACTAGATCGGGTAACAGTGCTTTCATAGCCTACAAGCCCCCCTTTTTGTGACTGCCAGCCAATAGCGTCCATCGATCACCCTGGACGAGATAAGGGGGCTGATAACGGCCTGTGGGGCTCATTGGAGCAGGAAGAAAACTGCTGCAATAAGTACTCTGCCCGGGGAGAAACAGCCATTCACCCTTACTCGTTGCTCTTGAGACCGGAAAAACTAGCCTCAACAAGCTGATTCATTGATGTGCCAGGAAATCTTTTGAGGCGATATTGATTACTGGCGCCCCAGCCCCCTCAGGGCCGCTGGCATGTATCTACATGTATCTAGAGGATGTTATTGGGAGCCGCTCGCTTCCCCGGGCTCAGGAGAATACCCCGGCTTTCTTAAGCTCGCGGAGCTTCTTTGATATTCCCTGCTCTTCTATGAAATGTGTGGTATAATCTCCTCTTTTGAAGGAGTCGTCGTCCAGGGCTACTATATGAAATGGGATATTTGTTTTTGCCCCCTCGACATGATATTCCTGAACAGCCCTTTTCATGGTCGAAATAGCTTCATCGCGATTCCTGCCCCAACTCAACAGTTTCGCAATCAAAGAGTCATAGTAGAATGGCATGGTATATCCTGCATATACTCCACCATCAACTCTGACGCCAAAACCGCCAGGGGGATCGTAAGCTGTAATTGTGCCTGGGGCCGGCATGAAATTCATAAAAGGATCCTCAGCGTTAATCCTGCACTCAATGCTCCAACCCCTGAGTTTTATGTCACTCTGGGTGTAGCCAAGCTCCTCACCAGCGGCAATCCTCATCTGTTCCTTAACCAGGTTAATCCCCGTAAGAAGCTCGGTCAGGGGATGCTCCACTTGAAGTCGGGTATTACACTCATTGAAATAGTATTCACCGGTATCCATGGAGTAAATGAACTCCACAGTCAGCGCGTTCACATAGTTCAATAGCTTGGCGATTTGAACCGCGGTAGCTCCCATTCTCTCCCTTAGTTCGGGAGTCATTATGGGCGAAGGCGCCTCCTCGATAAGCTTTTGATACCTTCTTTGAACAGAGCACTCACGATCGCTTACGTAGACGGTGTTGCCCTTCTTGTCAGCCAGAATCTGGAACTCTATGTGCTTCGCCCTGGCAACGTATTTCTCCAGATAGAAAGCTGGCATACCAAAAGCCTCATTCCCCAACGACTTGGCGTACTCCATCGCCGCCGCCAACTCGTCCCGGCTCTTAGCCACTTTCATTCCTATCCCACCGCCGGCACCACTGGGTTTGACAATCAGAGGATAACCAATGCTCTCCGCGATTTCGAAGGCCTTGGCCATGCTGCTCTCATCCTCGATAGCACCGTCAGACCCAGGTGTCACGGCAATCCCTTCGCTCTTCATGAGATCACGAGCCTTGTGCTTGGGCTTCGCCGCGTTCATGGATTTGCTGGGAGGCCCGATAAACTGGATACCACGAGCTTCGCAGGCTTCAACGAACTGAGGGTTCTCGGCTAAGAAACCATATCCAGGATAAATAGCTTCAGACTCAGACTGCTTAGCTATATCGAGTATTTTCTCCATGTTCAGGTAGCTGGAACTAGGCTCCGGGTCTCCTAGCGGATAGGCTTCATCAGCATGCCTTACAAACAAGGCTTCGGCATCTGCATCCGAATAGACAGCAACGGACTGTATCCCCATCTCTCTGCATTCTCTCACTGCCCTCAGAGCAATCTCCCCCCGATTAGCAACCAGGATTTTCTTGAACATTATTCTCTACCCTTCTCCTTAAGAAGCATAAGCACCTTAAGCTTCTTCGATAATAATCAAAACGTCTCCGGTTTCCACCGTCTGTCCTGCCTCAACCTTAATCTCTACAACCGTGCCATCCACCGGGGATAATATTGGATTCTGCATCTTCATCGACTGCAAGATGCAGAGCTCACCGTCTTCCTCCACCGTGTCGCCAGCGCTGACGCTAACGCTGACTATCTTGCCCGGTATGGGAGCCTCAATTATCTCTTGAGCCATCTTGAGTGTATTCTCCTTCCAGATCTAACCTTCTACTCCTATCCCCACAGTCCTCCTCCCCCAAGGCAATTCCCATCTAGTTTATACGCCGCGCCAGTTTGCGTCAAGATTTGCACCCGGCACTACGTTGGCGACAGATAGTAAGTACCCATCACTGAGCATTGCCAGGGATGGGTACTTAGATCCCTTCTCCTGGTCCAACCGACCCAGCACCGACTATAGAGGAATTAGGGAATGCTTCCTCCAAGGTCTTGCCGGTTCTAGCTTCTTGGACAGCCTGTTCAGCGTGTTCACCAGGATCGGTCTCGTTTCCCTGGGATCGATGATGTCGTCGGCCCCTTGAATACCTGCGAGATGATAGGGCGTGGCATATTTGTCATGTATGTTCTCCATCAATTCCCGCCGCAGCTCCTCAGGATTCTCTGCAGCCTCTATCTCGGCTTTGTAGAGTGAATCCGCCGCCCTGTCAAATTCCTCTATTCTGACGTCAGCAGTAGGCCAGGCATATACCGCATCGCATCCCATACGCTCGGTGCCCATGACCAAACGGCCTGCGCCGTAGCATCTTCTTACATAGACCGTGATCTTGGGCACTGTAGACTCGCAGATGGCGAATACCGGCTTAGCTGCATTTCTCTCTAACCCATCCCTGCTCTGCTCCTCCTCCAGGCTGGGCAAGAACCCCGGAGTATCTACCAGGAAAATCAGCGGTATATTGAAGCAATCGCAGAATCTGATGAAACGCGCTTCTTTGTCCGCGCTGTTCACATCAACACAACCATCCCCAACTGCAGGGTTATTGGCTACGATTCCCACCGTCCGCCCCGCTAAACGCGCATAGCCTATTATCATATTGGGAGCGTAGAGCGCCTGCAACTCAAAGAAGTGCCCATTGTCCACGATGGAGGAAATCACCTCGTGCATATCGTATGCTTTAGACAGATCCGTCGGCACAATATCCAGAAGCCGTTCATCGGTACGCTTGGGATCGTCCCCCGTATCTACTACCGGTGGTTTCTCCCGCCAATTGGACGGCAGGAAAGTGAGTAGTTCCTTGCAGTTCTCTATAGCTTCTTCATCGCTATCAACGAGTATATCGTTGGAGCCTGTCACCTCGGAGTGTAGTAGTGCTCCCCCGATCTCCTCTTCGGTTACATCAACGAAGGTAACCGCTTTCAAGATAGGGGGCGAGGCTACGGACATGAAGGCTATGTTCCTGCGCATAATGACGAAGTCGGCCATTATCGGGGAGTAGGCTGACCCGGCATAGCACGGACCTACCATGAGGCTTATGTGAGGCACTACTCCTGACATCAGGGGGGGGTAATACATGAACCCACCCCCACCACCAACCGGGCTGCCACGTACGGGCACCTTGAATCCGGACCTGCCGAACAGGTCATGTATTCTGATGGCACCCGAATCAACCATTCCCACCAGGGGTATACCTTCCTCCATTGCTTTTTCCATTGCCCTGGCCACTTTGCTATTCTGAATTGTAGACTGAGTGCCGGCCAGGACGGTGAAGTCATGGGAATAGGAATAAACGTTACGTCCGTTGACTTCGCCGTAGCCAACTATCACAGCATCTCGTGGAAGCTCCCTGCTGTCGATATCGAAGCCAGTCTTCATCGGCTGCGTCCATATTCCTATCTCCTGGAATGTTCCCGGGTCGTAGAGCTTTTCTATCCTCTCCCAGGCTGTTAGCTTACCCCTGCCGTGTTGCTTCTCTATAGCAGCCTCGTCACCCCCAGGTTGCAGCCTCTTCCTGCGTTCCCCAAGCTCCTCAATCCTCTCTCTCATATCGGTCATCAAATCCCTCCTAAGTCATAGCCGTATGTTTTCGTGCTTGCGTTCCGGCCTTCCCTCGTGCCTGCTCGCCAATGTCTTGAGTGCCTTTATGATGAAAGGCCTGGTATCCCTGGGGTCTATTAACTCTTGCGCCCACTCACGCTCCAGCGCCTGGAATTTCTGCTGCATTTCCTCAACTCGTTGCGCCTGCTTTTTCTCTCTTGCCGACTCGTCTTCAATAGCTTGAAACTCCCTCTTGTAGATGATGGATACCGCTCCTTCTGCCCCCATCAGCCCACGCTGTACAGTAGGCCAGGCAACATCGAGGTCGCCTCCCAACGTTGTACCCGGCATCGCTAGCTGCCCGCCTCCGTAGAGCTTTCTTATAGCGATGGTGATCTGAGGCACGGTGGCCTCGACATTGGAGAACACCAGCTTGCATCCGTGCCTGATCAGACCTCTGGTCTCTTCATCAACGGCTGGCAAGAATGCAGGGGTATCTGCAAGCCAGACCAAAGGTATGTTGAATGCGTCGCAGAATCTGGCAAACCGGGCCATCTTGTCCGCAGCATCGAGGGTCAGGCAACCACCCATGGCCTGAGGATTGTTGGCTATGAAACCCACCGTCTGCCCCACCAGTCGCCCGAATCCTGTTATCAGGTTGTTTGCCCACTGGCGCTTTAGCTCAAAGAACTCTCCGTTGTCCACTATCAGGGAAATAACCTTGTGCATACTATATGGCTTCTCCGAATCGAAGGGAACCAGGCTTAGAAGCTCCTCTTCTCTGCGATTGGGGTCATCTCCAGTATCTACGACTGGGGGTTGTTCCGCATTATTCGACGGCAGGTAGCCTAATAGCTCCCGGCAACTTTCCAGGCACTCCTCGTCGCTCTTAGCCAGCACATCGCAACAACCGGTACGCCGGGAATGCACCGAGGGGGCACCCACTTCCTCTGCGGTTTTGTCCTCTGGAGGTGGCGCCACATGCATGTAGCTGGTCTTCCTGACCATGAAGACGAAATCTGCCAGAGAGGCTGAGATCGCCATCTCGCCAACACACGGCCCCATCACCAATGAGATCTGGGGAATCACTCCCGAGGCCATCGTCTGGAAGTAAACCATCGCTTCAGGAGAGTAGAAACGATAATACTGAATAGCATCCTGTACTCTGGGCCCCTCGGAGTCGATGATACCCACGATGGGGACTCTAGCATGTATGGCCTTTTCCATGACCATAGCTATCTTTCGGGCATGTATGTTGGCCAGTGTCCCACCCAGCACAGTGGCATCCTGGGCCCATACGTAGATGGGGCGGCCGTTTACATCGCCGTACCCTACTGCAACGGCGTCCGCCTGTGTATCCTTTTCGTCGATAGCGAACCCTGTGGCTAACGGCGTTCCCCAAATATCAAGCTCTTGAAAGGTGCCTGGGTCCAGGAGCTTGTCGATTCTCTCGCGTGCTGTTAGCTTTCCTTTCTCATGCTGCTTCTCTATCTCAGCAGCGCCACCTCCCCGCTTCAGCCCATTCCTCATTTCATCGATCTCAGCAATCTTCTGCTTCATCAAGTCCAAATCTTCCATGCTTCCTCCTTTACGGGCACAACAGAGAGATTTTAGCCTCTGTAGGAACTACCGTCAAGTCCTGCAAGCCAAGATCGACTTCACGCAATCCATAGGCTATAATCTCCTGGGAAGTGGAATCGAGGGTGGTCTTGCCAGAAGGAGCAGACGGTGAATTCCGGAGCGGTGGAGAGAGTTAGGCTTGAAGTAGACGGCCTTCGCCTCGTGGCGGAGGTTCACCTGCCCGGTGGTCGATCAGGCCGCGTTGCATGGATTGCTAAAAAAAGTGCGTGATTTAGGAATGCCATAGTACAACTGGAGTATATTATGGATCAAATAAGTAAGGACACTCATATGAAAGCAATTGTATACACAGAATACGGACCACCGGATGTTCTTCAGCTCAAAGAGGTAGAAAAACCTACTCCCAAGGACAATGAAATACTGATAAGAGTATATGCGACACCAATAAACTACGGGGACATTATGACTCGAAATATGAGAAAAATCACTCCTCGCAAGTTCACGATGCCTCTCCCCCTCTGGCTCCCCATACGAATGATGTTTGGTTTCAGAAAACCAAGAATAAAAATACTAGGGGCTGAGCTAGCCGGGGAAATTGAAGCAGTAGGCAAAGATGTAAAAC
>SOKG01000097.1 GCA_004376205.1 Dehalococcoidia bacterium
CCCATTACAACCGAGCCCGCATGCCTGCTACCCCCCCCTCTAAGAGGATGGGCAGATTTGAGGAGATTGCCTTGGGGTTACCTATGGAAGTCGGGGAGCGTGAGGCGGGGCGCTGCCTCAACTGCGCCCTGTGTAGCGAATGCATGGAATGTGAGCAGGTATGCGAACTGGGCGCAGTCCTCCACACGGACAGAGCCGAGCAGTTTGACATAGGTGCCGAGCTCGTAATCGATTTCGCTTCCGCCAATAATGGGGGGGATAACTATCCGCGCCAGCACGGCATTGCCCGAATCACTCCTCTCCAGATCACGCGACCAGGCATCTACAAGGTAGGGGTTGACGAAGATCGCAGCCTGGAAGGAGAGCTTGCCCAGGCCTCGGCCGTCGCCCTTGAGGCCGCCGCCGAACTCAAGCTGAAAGAGGAAGCACACCCGACAGGTCCGGATACCGCAAGCGCCTCAGATGTTCATTTAGACCACACGCGCGGTGAGATAGAGCCAGCCAGTGCTGGGAGAGCTCGCGTCGGCGTGGTTCTATGCCGCTGCGGCGGCAGCATTAGCTCCGTGATAGATTTCAATCAGGTGACTAATGAAGTGCTGCAGCTTCCTGGCGTCTGCAATCTTCAGGAGATATCGCAGGCATGCAGCGAGGAAGGAGCAAATAGGATTGCAGCCCAGGCTGCAGAGTGGAAGCTTGACAAGGTGGTGCTCGCTGCCTGCCGATGCTGTGGGCTGGAGCAGATATGCTTTAGCTGCACCGACAGGCGGGTGATGTGCCAGAGCCATCTCAGCAATAGCCTGCCCTCATACTATGGGAAGAATGTGGAGTTCGTAAATATCCGCGAACAATGCACCTGGGTTCACGGAGATGACCCGCCAGGCGCTACACGCAAGGCGATAGATATAATCTCATCAGGGGTCGCCCGGGCCATGCGACCTTTGCCAGCCGCCAGCGAGGGGCGCCCTGTGACCGGAAGCGCGCTCGTATTGGGCGCAGGGATTTGCGGCCTTGCGGCAGCAAGAAACCTGATGGCTCAGGGCTATTCCGTAGCAGTCGTTTCCGGTCCCGAATCGGATGGTGCCAGCGAACAGCACGGCGCTGAGTATCTGGAAGGAAGGGATGGTCTTCTGAAACAACTCGAGGAGCAAGGTATAACTATCAGCCCATGGCCCCAGGTACTGGAGCTGGAAGGTTGGCCGGGGAGCTATGAGGTCGTGCTGAAATACGGCTCGCAGACCAGCCGCATCGGAGCCGGTGCGGTGATGCTGGATCTTGGAGAGCTGGCTGGGGAAGTCCCTCGTGAAGCTGGCGCTATCTCTAGAGAGAGCCGCCTCGGTCGCATCCTTGTCCCAAAAAGTGGCTCTGGAGCTGCCGCGGATGCCCACTCTGCCGTCCTCAGGCAGTTCTCCATCAAAGAGACCGGTGGAATATTCATCATATCGCCAGATGGGGGAGAGTCGCCAGAGGAACAGGTCCTCAGGGGAGCGGCCGCTGCCGCCAGGGCCTCGGCCTATCTGTACCCGGGTATCCTGATCCCGCGGGACACTGCGGTGACTATTGATAGCAAACTGTGTCGCGGTTGCGGCGATTGCGCTGCCATATGCCCTTACATAGAGATGAGAGAAGGCAGCAGTGGTATGGCCTGCGCCTATGTTGACCAGGCACTATGTCTTGGCTGTGGGGCATGCATAGCACACTGCCCGACAGGTGCCATAACTCAGCCTATCCAGAGCGACGAGCAGATAGGCTCCACGCTGGAAGCCCTGCTGGGAAAGGTAGCCTGCGCGGTTGAAGCGAGATGAATAAATCAGCAGTACATTTAGTTGTCTTCGCCTGCAACTGGGATGGCCTGAGCTGTATCGAAGCGGCGGCCCAGGCAGGGTTAAGCTACCCAGCCTCTGTGAAAGTGGTCAGAGTAAGCTGCCTCTCCCGGGTGCACCAGGGCTTGATGCTCAAGGCCTTTGAACTGGGAGCAGACGGTGTGATGCTCCTGGGGTGTGAACCAGCCAGCTGCCAGTTTGACATCGACGCCGGGCTTATGGCGCAGGAGTATGAGAAGGCGCGCAAGGTCTTGAGGCTGCTAGGGCTAGGAGAGGAGAGACTGGTTCTCTGCCATATGCCTCGCGGCGATGGCTCCGGCTTTGTGGGGCGGGTAACAGGCTTTATCAAAGAGATCGAGCAGATGCGGCCCGCCATCCCCGCCGGAGCGTAGCAGCGAGTGGCTCAGCCAAGCCACCAATGAACGACGCAGAACTATCATTTCTCGATGGAGAGGATATAAATCGAAGGTGTTCGATATGGAACGAGAGATAAGTGATAGCAAGATACGCCTCTGCCTCGACTGTGGCAAGTGCACGGTGGTATGTCCGGTTGCCCAGCACGACCCGGAGTTCAACCCCCGTCTAATAGTACAGAGAGGGTTAGCGCAAAACAGCCGCACCCCGCAGGATGATACGATCTGGGAATGCCTCAGCTGCTACATGTGCGTAGAGCGCTGCAACTACCACGTGGCATTCCCCGACTTTGTCCATGGCCTTCGCGCCGAGGCCCTCGCCGCAGGGGCTCAGTTGCGGTGCAGCCACGGGGGAGCGCTCCAGGCGCTGACGCACCTGATGGCCCGTGAAGACCTGCAGCAGGACCGTCTGAGCTGGCTACCTCAGGACATCGAATTATCCGAGCAATGCGACACGATATTCTTTGTGGGCTGTGCCCCCTACTTCGACATCGTGTTCAGCGATCTGGGGGTGAACACCCTGGAAGGAGTGAAAGGAGCGCTCAGGCTGCTGAACCGCACTCAGGTACCCTTCAGCATCCTGGCCAATGAACGCTGTTGCGGTGGAGACCTGCTCCTCCAGGGGGACAGAGAGGGCTTCTTGGCTCTGGCCAGAGCCAGCATGGAGGAGTTTGCTCGCCACGGCGTGAAGAGGATCATCACAAACTGTCCTGAATGTCATTATACGCTGAAGGTCCACTACCCTAGGTTGCTGGGGGGCACGGGAATCGAGGTAGTGCATCTGACAGAGGTTCTAGCGCCGCTGGTGCAAAGTGGCGAGCTGGATTTGGGCGAGCTTGAAAAAAGGGCCACATATCACGACCCCTGCACCCTGGGCAGATGCTCGAGGATATTCGATGAGCCCCGTCAACTCATGGCTGCCGTAGCAGGCCTGGAAGTGGTGGAGATGGAGCAGAGCCGGGAGAAAGCGCTCTGCTGTGGGGCAAGCCCCTGGGCGCACTGCGGCGCAGTAAATCGGCGGATACAGGAACAGCGTCTCGCCCAGGCGGAGGCTACCGGAGCAGACATACTGGTGACCACCTGCCCCAAGTGCCAGATACACCTGAGGTGTGCCCAGAAGAGCGGCGACGGCAGGATTCGCCAGGTCGAAATCCAGGATCTGGCGTATCTGGCAGCCCGGTCTTTGGACTTAGGAGGTGAGTCGGTTGGCTGAACAGGAACTCAGAATAGGCGTATTTGTCTGCGACTGCGGACTCAACATAGCGGGGTCAGTTGACACCGAGGAGGTACGGAGCTTTGCAGAGGAGCTTCCTGACGTCGTGGTCTCGGTGAGAAATAGGTACACCTGCGCTGACCCTGGGCAGGAGGAGATAAAGAGGCATTTACAGGAATACAGGTTGAACCGCGTGGTGGTGGCCTCCTGCACCCCACGGCTCCATGAGTCAACCTTCCGCAACTGTGTGGCAGAGGCCGGGCTCAACCCCTACCTCCTGGAGATGGCCAGCCTCAGGGAGCATTGTAGCTGGGTACACCTCCACGACCGTGAGGCAGCTACCAAGAAGGCTAAAGATATCGTCAAGATAGCGGTAGCCCGCGCTCGCCTCCTCGAACCCCAGAAGGAGATGGAGATACCGGTCACCGATACCGCCCTGGTGATAGGCGGCGGGGTGGCCGGAATCCAGGCAGCCCTGGACCTTGCTGATGCCGGGCATCAGGTGTACCTGGTGGAAAAGGAGCCCTCTATCGGGGGCATAATGGCGCAGCTGGACAAGACCTTCCCCACCATGGACTGTTCAATATGTGTGCTCGGGCCTAAGATGATGGATGTGGGCCGCCACCCCCGAATCGAACTCCTGACCTACAGCGCGGTGGAGGAAGTATCGGGCTACGTTGGCAACTTCAAGGTACGCGTGCGTAGAAAAGCACGCTACGTGGAAGAGGACAAGTGCAACGTCTGCGGCGATTGCGCTGAGGTCTGCCCGGTGGTATTGCCCGACGAGTTTCAGCGAGGCTTTTCCTCGCGCAAAGCAGCATATATACCCTTGCCCCAGGCTGTGCCCTCAGCCTATCTCATCGAAATGGAGCAGTGCCTGGGAAACAACCCCATAGCCTGCGCCAAGTGCGTTGATGCCTGCGAGAAGCAGTGCATTGACCTGAACATGCAGGACGAGATAGTGGAGCTGGATGTGGGCACGATAATAGTGGCCACAGGCATGGGTATATATGACCCTACCCCGCTCGACGAGTACGGCTACACACGCTTTGAGAACGTCATAACGACTATCGAGTTCGAAAGGCTGATATGCGGCGGCGGGCCCACCGACGGCCACCTGATACGTCCCTCAGATCGTCAGACACCAAAGCGCATCGGCTTTATTCAGTGTGTCGGCTCGAGAACAGAGAACCGTGGCAATCCCTACTGCTCCAACGTTTGCTGCATGAACACAGTGAAGGACAGCCTGCTCATCAAAGAGCACCATCCAGACGCTGAGATCTACGTCTTCTACATGGACATCCGCGCCTTCGGCAAGGGCTTCGAGGACCTGTTCCGCCGCTCCAAGGAAGAAGGCGTTCACTACATTCGCGGCCTGCCTGGTGAGATCAGTGAAGACCCTGCCACCGGAAACCTCCGCCTCAGAGTGGAGAACACCACTGCGGCGCGTGTGGAGGAGTACGAGCTGGACATGGTGATTCTGTCGGCGGGCCTGGAGCCCAGGGACGACCTCAAGCAGCTTGCCAACATCCTGAATCTCTCCCAGACCAGCGACGGCTTCGCAATGGAGGCTCATCCCAAGCTGAGGCCGGTGGACGCACCCACGCCGGGCATCTTCTTCGCTGGCTGCGTGGAGGCGCCCAAGGACATAAAGGACAGCGTAACCCAGGCAGGGGCAGCCGCCGCCAGGAGTGCCATCATACTGAATGCAGGTACCATAACAAGCGAGGCCATTAAGGCGGTGATAGAGCTTGACAAATGCACATACTGTGGCGTATGCGCCAAGGTCTGTCCCTACGGGGCGGTAAAGGTAGATGTGAAGGGCAAGACGATGGCACAGGTAGTGGCTGCAGCATGCGCTGGTTGTGGCACCTGCGCCGCGGAGTGTCGCTTCGATGCCATAACCATGCAGCACTTCAGCGACGCGCAACTGCTGGCCCAGATAGACGCCGCTCTGGAGCAGGAGCCCGAGCAGAAGATCATAAGCTTCCTCTGCAACTGGTGCAGCTACGCAGGGGGTGACCTGGCCGGGGTGTCCAGGCTACAGTATCCACCCAACAACCGCTTCATCCGCACCATGTGCAGCGGCAGAGTGGACGAGAAGTTCATCCTTCACGCCTTCGAGAAAGGCGCTCCTCTGGTGCTGCTCTCCGGGTGCCATATAAACGACTGCCACTATATCAATGCCAACCACTGGACCAAGCGCCGCGCAGAGAAGCTGTGGGCCCGTATGGAGAAGCTTGGAATACGGCCGGAGCGGCTGCAACTGGAATGGATTAGCGCCGCCGAGGGCCCCAGGTTCGCCCGGATAATGCGCGAGCTGGAGGAGATGCGCCAGCAGGTTACGCCTGAGGAGATAGAGCACACCAAGAAGGCGCTGGCCAAGCATAGGATGTCGAAGAAAAAGGCAGGGAAACGGGAAGAGGCCCCAGAACCACAGCCCGAGCCAGCATAGCGCCCCCGGCACGTAGCTCCAATAGCAGCAGGGCGGGTGCAGCGCAGTGAAACCCGCTCTTTAGCCCCCTGGCCTCCACCTGGACCTTCCCACCGCTATCGGTTCACCCTCTATGCTCTGGATCGACCCTTGGAGTTAGATGTGGCTGCATCCAAGGAGCAAGTTCTCGACGCTATGCAGGGGCACATACTTGGCCAGGGTCAGCTCACGGGCCTCTATCAAAGCTAGCCTGTCAAACTGTTACTTACCTGGTTCTTATGCCTTGGTCTCTCAGCTCGTACAGCACGCCCCAGATAGCAAAGAGAAAAGCCGCAATTGCTATCTGGACGTAGGTACGTGGCTCGGCGGCCAACGTGGAGTCGGTTACAGCTGTTACCAGAGCTATGATAATGCACACTAGCCCTGCGAAGCCAGCTAACCGGGATATCCAGAGATACA
>SOKG01000061.1 GCA_004376205.1 Dehalococcoidia bacterium
AGAAGCCTGACGTAGACTACATCGAGGGGCTAAGCCCTGCTATCTCCATCGACCAGAAGGGAGCCAGCCGCAACCCGAGGTCTACTGTAGGCACCGTAACCGAGATCTACGACTACCTCAGGCTGCTCTTCGCACGTGTTGGCCACCCGCACTGCCCGCAGTGCGGCCGCGAGATATCGCGGCAGACAGTGCAACAGATCGCGGATGCCATCCTCGAACTCCCGCAGGGCACCCGCTTCATGATCATGGCGCCACTCATCAAGGATCGCAAAGGGGAGCACCACGGAGTTTTCGAGGACTTGAGGAAGGCAGGGTACGTTAGAGTTCGAGTAGATGGCAAGATACACGACCTCTCCGAGGAATTCGACCTCGACAAGAACAAGCGGCACACCATAGAGGCTGTCGTAGACCGGCTGGTCATAGGAGATGAGGAACAGAGTGGGCGCATCTCCGACTCCGTAGAGACGGCGTTGAAGCTCGGTGCCGGGGTGGTGCTGGTGTCGATTGTTGATGGGGAAGAACTCCTTTTCTCAGAGCATTTCGCCTGCATCCACTGTGGAATCAGCCTCGGCGAGATCGCGCCACGAACATTCAGCTTCAACAGCCCTCATGGAGCCTGCCCGGCGTGCACCGGACTGGGAGTAAAACTCGATATCGACCCCGAACTGGTCATCCCCAATAAGCAACTAACCATCGCCGAGGGCGCTGTCCGGCCCTGGTCCCGAACAAGCTCCATCAGCTCCTGGTATGCCAGCATGCTTGAGTCCGTAGCCCGCAGGTATGGCTTCTCGGTCCATGTGCCGGTTAAGAACCTCACTCAGGAACAGCTCGGCATCATCCTCTATGGTAGTGGCAACAGGCTGGTGACCCTGAGGCATGAGACCCAGCTCGGGCGAATCTATGAGTATGACACTTCCTTCGAGGGTGTAATCCCCAACCTCGAGCGGCGCTACCGGGATACCGAGTCCGACTATGTACGCGGTGAGATCGAGCGCTACATGAGATCCAAGCCCTGCCCCGCCTGCAAAGGGCAGCGGCTTAAGCCCGAATCACTGGCGGTGACTGTGAGCGACATCAATATCTCGGGGGTGACCTCGATGTCTATCGAGCAGGCCCTCGAGTGGACCAAGAAGCTCGATGGCTCAGCGGACGATGGCCATCAACCCGTGCTCAGCAGTAGAGAGCAACTGATAGCGCGCCAGATTCTGAAGGAGATTCTATCCCGCCTGGGCTTTATGATGAATGTCGGGCTAGATTATCTGACGCTGGACCGGGTAGCAGGCAGCCTCTCCGGCGGAGAGGCGGAGCGAATCCGTCTGGCGACCCAGATCGGAAGCGGGCTCATGGGGGTGGTCTACATCTGTGACGAGCCTACCATCGGCCTTCATCCCGTCGATGGCTCCAGGCTTATCGAGACACTGAAGAGGTTGAGAGACCTGGGCAACACGCTGCTCATTGTCGAGCACGACGAAGCCATGATGCGCGCTGCCGACCATATCATCGATATGGGGCCGGGCGCTGGCGAACACGGGGGACAGGTAGTGGTCAGTGGAACCTTGGATGACGTTATGTCTAGTGCCCAGTCGCTCACCGGTCAGTACCTAAGCGGCGCCAAGGAGATTCCCCTCCCCAAGAAGCGGCGCAGCAACTCAGATAAGTCTCTGCTAATCGAGGGAGCCAGACAGAATAACCTCCACAACATCGATGTTCAAATACCACTGGGGCTGTTCGTCTGCGTCACCGGCGTATCGGGCAGCGGAAAGAGCACCCTGATTGACGAGATCCTGTACAAGAAGCTCTCCCAGGTCCTGTACAAAGCGAAGGACATGCCGGGTGAGTGCGATGCCATATCAGGCGTAGACAACATCGACAAGGTGGTGAATATCGACCAGTCCCCTATTGGACGCACCCCCCGCTCAAACCCCGCCACCTACACCGGCGCTTTCACCCCCATTCGCGAGCTCTTCGCCACCGTGCCCGAGGCACGGATGCGGGGCTACCCACCGGGACGCTTCTCCTTCAATGTCAAGGGAGGGCGCTGCGAGGCTTGTGGCGGCGAGGGCTACAACCATATCGAGATGCAATTCCTCCCCGATGTCACCGTCCCCTGCGAGGTCTGCAAGGGGAAACGCTACAACCGGGAGGCACTGGAGATTCACTTTAAGGGGAAGAACATCGCCGAGGTGCTCCAGATGAGTGTCGAGGAAGCGTACCCCTTCTTCGAGCACTTCCCCGCGATCAAGTCCAAGCTATCCACCCTGAAGGAAGTGGGATTGGGCTACATCCGCCTGGGACAGCCCGCCACCACCCTCTCCGGCGGCGAGGCGCAGCGGGTGAAGCTGGCGAGCGAGCTTTCGCGTCGCTCTACAGGCAGGACACTCTACATGCTGGATGAACCCACCACCGGTCTCTCCTTCGAGGATGTAGCCGCTTTGCTTCGAGTATTGCAGCGGCTGGTCGATGGGGGAAATACGGTGATCCTCATCGAGCACCATCTTGACCTGATCAAGTGTGCGGACTATATTATCGACCTCGGCCCGGGCGGCGGCGACCGCGGGGGCTGGGTAGTCGCTACCGGGACACCGGAGGAGATCGCCGGGGTTGAATCTTCCTACACAGGCCAATACCTCAAGAGGCTGCTTGAAAAGCACCACGAGAGGCTAGAAACGGTTCAAGCAGGGGGAGGCTCGTGATGGACAGGAAGCTCTGGCCCTGGTTGACAAGCTTTTGCCCTCCTGCATATAATGAAATCCAGGATGCGGGTGTAACTCAGTGGTAGAGTATTTGCTTCCCAAGCAAAGAGTCGTGGGTTCGAATCCCATCACCCGCTCATTCATTTTGTTAACACCTTCTTCAAGCCTTGTTAACACTTTTGGCGTTAACTCCCTCTTGTGACTCTTTGACCGGTCAATTTTCTGTCATCACACGTAGCTCAAACAACATCACCTTATGTCATGCGCTCGGGAATCGCCCCAGCATCAATAATGGCTCAAAGGCCCTAGTAACTTCAACGTAGTCCTTTAGGAGCACTTCATAACCAGTCCCTTTCCCAATACCCCGTGCGGTATTCCCGTTTTGTAGCAGGATGGCATAGCCGCAACATGCCCTACACTTTTCCAGAGGGACAGCAGGTACTCCGAAAACACTTCTTTCTGGTGCACTAGATCAAACCTTCTATCGCGTAAACTCAGCTTGATGCGTGGGTATGGCTTCCTGCCGGCCTTGATAGCCAACATTGACTTTTCATGAAAAAAACCCTTGACATACTGGTTCAAGTCGCCTAGATTGTAGGTTAGCTGGTGCGCACGTGGTCACAAAGCGACCGCGCTTGTAGCTCCCCGGGAGGCTCGTTTCAAGGGATAGTGAAATGGTCACAGGACTGTTGACAACCAGACTCTATTTTCCCCTCAATCGGTTGATGAGTTTGAAGAGGATTACCAAGGCCGGTTTGGCGGCTACGATTTCGCCAGAGGAGAGTCTATGAAGGTTGCTATTGTGTATGACAGCAAAACGGGGAAAACCCGCCGCGCAGCTGAGGAGATGGCTGCAATGGTCCGCGACGCCGGTCACGAGTACTCAGTGCACCCAGTCCAGGAAGCGGACCCAGCCGAGGTTGCAGCTGCGGATGCGATCTGCATCGGAAGCTGGACCCAAGGCCTGATGCTCATACTTCAACACGCCACGCAGGCCACAATCGACTTTATCGACCTTCTCAGTCCACTTCATGGCAAGCCAGCCGCCGTCTTTTGCACGTACCTAGTAGCCACAGGAAAGATGTTGCCAAAGATGGCGGACAGGCTACGCGCTCGTGGTGCCGACGTCACCGGCCAGTTCAAAGTACGCGGGCCCATGGCGGCGAAGAGCTTCGGCGAGTGGGTGAGGACTCTGGAGAAGGGTGGCTAGCATAGATTGCACAGCGTACAGACATGATACTCCGCAGGGATTGGCATGCCTATCTTGTTTGGGCAGAGTGAAAGGAGGGGCCTGGGCAAGCAAAGAATGCGACCCTACTCGAGTGGCAGCCACAAATGTTCGATTGTTTTCGTGAAGTAAATAGCACATATCCCAAAACGCCCCATATCTTGGAGCACAAGCGCCGAGGCGGCCTGGTGTTTGGCTGGCTCTGCACCTATGTGCCTGAGGAAATCATGCATGCCGCCGGGGCATTACCCGTCAGAATCACCGGTTACACTCAAGAGACAGAACTTGAGGATGGCAGTGCTTATCTTTATGTAAACAACTGCTCCTTCTCACGAAGCTGCCTGCAAATGGGGCTCAGAGGCGAATACGATCTCTTGGATGGTGTGGTCGGAGGTTCTACCTGTGATGGCGCTCGCCGTCTATTTGATCTGTGGCGCCACTACATTGGGACACCATTTCACCATGTACTTTCGGTACCACGCAAGTCCACACAGGAGGCTCAGGCACTCTACTATCAACAGGTTGCGCGGTTCAAGGAACATTTGGAGGAGTTCCTTGGTATCCAGATTACAGACGAGAAACTTCTTCACTCTATAGATGTATACAACGAGTCAAGGGCACTGATGAACAGTCTGTATGAATTGCGCAAAGCCGACAACCCGCCTATTACCGGTGCAGAGACCATGGACGTACTCAACGCCAGCTTCCGCATGCCCAAGGAGTCGTTCAATGAGCACCTCAAGGATCTGCTGCGCGACCTTGCCGCCTCTGGGCACGCCAACAATGGCCGTGCCCGTCTGATGATTACAGGGAGCGTTTTAACAAACCCGGAGTTCATCAAATCTATCGAGAGCCAGGGGGCGCTGGTGGTAGCGGATGACCTTTGCACCGGCACCACGTATTGGTCGGATCCGGTCGTAATCAATGAGAACGAAACGCCGTTGCAGGCCATTTCTCGACGCTATCTCAGCAAGTTCCCTTGTGCTCGGATGTTTCCATCAGATGAACGTTTCAGGCGAATACTCGATCTCGCAGGGAGTTTCAAAGTGGACGGCGTAGTCAGCGAGATCATCAGGTACTGCGTGACATACGCCCACGATTTGCCGCTGCTCACCAAGAGGTTGCAGGCTCAAGGCATACCGATCCTGGCCCTGGATGTAGAGTACGGCACCTCAGGCTCAGGTCAGATTCAAACCAGAGTCCAAGCTTTCCTGGAAATGCTGGGAGCAAAGAAGAGATGATGAACGCTGCGGAGAAGAAGGACAGGATAGATACGATCATAAGAGCTTGCCGGGTTATGCAACGGATGAATAAGGCGCGCCCAGATGCGCGCGAGAGCGAGAGAATCTACTACGACATGCTGTCAGACTACTTCACCCGGCTCCAGAATGCCAAAGACGAAGGCAAGTTCGTAGGGGGCCATACCGTCTTTTTCCCCGCTGAGATACTGTACGCCATGGATATCGTACCGATGCATACCGAGACAACCACCTGGATGATATCGCTATTCACAGGTGAGTGCGCAGATCTTCTTTCCGCAGGAGCAGATCTTGGGCTTGCCTCCGAAATATGTACCCCACACCGGGGCCTGGCTGGTGCCTTTGCCTCCGGTGCTGTGCCAAGACCCGACGTTATGCTGTGGTCCAACTTAGTATGTGACAATACGGCTAAGAGCGGCGAGTTGCTCATGGAGATCAATCATTGCCCCGGCTTCTTCCTCGACCATCCTTTCCAGCATAGCGAGGACGAGAGAAAATACCTTGTCGGAGAGCTCGACAGCTTGATACGTTTCCTCGAAGAGCAGTCGGGGCAGAAAATGGATTGGGAACGGCTCGCAGAGATCATAGCCCGAATGGATAGACAGATTGAGCTCTTCCGCGAGATTTGTGAACTGCGTAAGGCGGTACCTTCCCCATTCCACACCCAGGGCTTCCTGGAGCTACTGACCATCGACTACCTGTTTCCCGGCCAACCTGAGGCAATTCACTACCTGGAGACGCTGCGCCAGGAATTAGCTGACAAGGTCAAGAAGGGCGTGGGGGCAGTATCCAATGAGCGTTTTCGTTTGATGAGCTTTTTCATACCACCAATGTATCTGATCGGATTCCTGGAGAGAATCTCGCAAGAATACGGTGCAGTGAGCGTAACCGAACCCTTCTTCACCTACTGGGGGGAGGGAAGGCTGGATCCCAACAGGCCTCTGGAGAGCGTGGCCGAGAAGTCCTACATGATTCCCGAAGTTCGCATGTACGGCCCGCTCGACGATCGGGCCTTGAAGAGTATTGTCGGCTGTGCGGAGCAGTACAAAGTCGATGGCGCGATATATTACGCTGATGTCGGCTGCCGACACACTTGTGCCACAGTCAAGCTTTTCAAAGATATCCTGAACGATATGGATGTGCCGATGCTGA
>SOKG01000298.1 GCA_004376205.1 Dehalococcoidia bacterium
ATTGCTCGCTGGTAGAGCTCCTTGGCATCGAGGTGACTGCTGGCCTCGCGCAGGATGTCGAGGAGTAGCTGTCGCTGCGCCGTAACCGGACGGTCTTTTATCGCCAGGCCATGGTTGCGTTTGATTCTCATTCTCACATATCAATTATAACGATGGCTAACCTTCCTTGTCAAATGGAGCTTCATATTGGCAGCAAGGCGTTCTCCAAATAGCTTGAAGTTCACCTCCCTGGAGGTATAGAAGCGTGATGCTGTCTTTGGGGCATCAGCGTCGTCGACAAGCGGACGGGATTGACTTAAGATAGGGAGCACGGGGTATAGGTCGTGGACGAAAAAAACCTGGAGATGTTGGAATTTCCCAAAGCCAGGGAGATACTCGCTGGCTTTACTTCGTTCTCGGCGAGTCGGCATCTGGCCCTAAACCTACAGCCGTCGTCGAACCCTGCTCTGATCTCTCGACTACTCGGGCAGTCAGCCGAAGCGCGCCGTCTCCTTTCATTGGAGCCAGACTTCTCGATCAGGGGGGCTCTCGATGTTCGGGAGTCTGCCTGGATGGCAGCTAGAGGCAAGGTTCTTGAACCAAAATCCCTTGTCGATATTCAAGCGACTTTAGCTGCCGCGCGGAATTTACGCACCAATCTCCGGAAGCTTGCCAAGGAACTTCCCCTGCTGTGGGGTATTGCAGATCAGATTATTGAGCTGCCCTCTCTGGAGGACGAGATCAGCCGAAGCATCTCCGCAACGGGTGAGTTGCTCGACTCCGCTTCGACAAGATTGGCCAACCTTAGAGGTCAGTTGAAAGAGACACATCAGCAATTGCTTGATCGCCTGGAATCGATAATCAAGTCGCCTAGAGGGCGTAGATGCGTTCAAGAGGCGTTCATTGTTGAGAGGGAAGGCCGATATGTTATCCCTCTCAAGGCTGAATTTCGAAAGGAGCTTAAGGGTATTGTTCACGACGTCTCCAACACAGGAGCTACGGTATTCCTCGAGCCCTGGTCAACCGTAGAGCTAGGCAATGATCTGCGCCAGCTTACGATTGAAGAAAAGCTTGAAGTGGAAAGGATTCTTAAGGCTCTCAGTGCCAGTGTGGGAGCGAACGAAACCGAAATAGCGCAGAACGTGAGTTTAATTGCAGAGCTTGACCTGGAGTTAGCGAAGGCCAGGTATGCGGAGAAAGCAAATGCCACAGAGCCTATCATTGGACCCAACGGAGGGAGCAATGAAGACAAAGTTGAGTCGAAAGCGGGCGTGCTCAGGCTCGTCAATGCCAGGCACCCGCTACTCGCAGGTAAGGCTGTACCTTTGTCAGTGGAGATAGGGGGCGACTACTCAATACTGGTTGTCACTGGGCCGAATACCGGAGGCAAGACCGTAGCCCTGAAGACGATCGGACTTCTGACTTTGATGGCTCAGGCGGGCATGCCTATCCCCGCTTCGGAGGAAAGCTGTATTCCCATCTTCGACGGTGTCTTCGCCGATATCGGGGACGAACAAAGCATTGAGCAGACCATTTCCACATTTAGCTGGCACATGGGCAATATTGTTCGCATCCTCCAGTCCTCCACTGAAAAGGGCCTGGTGCTTCTGGATGAGCTGGGTACCAGCACAGACCCTAACGAAGGAGCTGCGCTAGCACGAGCCATCTTGCTCGATTTCCTGTCCAGAGGAACCATGGTAGTGGCTACCACGCATTACAGCGAGCTCAAGGTTTTCGCACACACAACTCCCGGACTGCGAAATGCTTCATTGGATTTCGATCCAGTTACCCTGGCACCGACATATCATCTTACAATGGGCATTCCTGGGGGAAGTAATGCCTTGGCTATTGCTTCGCAGTTGGGTCTATCCCCCGAGATAATTGATTCTGCTGGGGAGATGATGGCGAAAGGCACCCAGGATATCGAAATGCTGCTGGCGGACTTGGTGAGCGAAAAACAGAGGGTCGAAAATCTGCGTAACGGATTGGAAAAGGAGAAAGAGGCAGCAGAAGGGTTGAGGAATCATTGGGAAAATGAAGTACAAAGGTTGCAGCAGCAGGAACGGGACATGCTTCGCGAGGGGAGGGATAAGCTTGCTGAGGAAACGGCTCAATTGCAAGGAGAGGTCCGCCGTGTAACTTCAGAACTGAAGAAGGCGAAGTCACAGGAAAACATAGAGCGAGCCGAGAAGGCATTGGCGGCAATGCGTGAGCAGCTGAAGAGCATGGGCTCGAAGCTCAAGGCCAGACGCAGTGATGTGACCGGGGAACAAGCCGAGCCCAGCAAAATCGGCGTAGGCGACAAGGTGTGGCTAACGGATGTAAGTATGTGGGGAACTGTTCTCTCAGTAAGGGAAGAGGATGGCCAGATCGATGTTCAGGTTGGGCATACCAGACTCAGGATGAATTTGGATGATGCCGAGAAGTTGAAGCCGCCTGCGGGGAAGAGGCTGCCTGAGCCGCCAAAGGTGAAGCGAAAACTGAGTACAAGGATAGCCTCATTGGAGCTCAACCTCCGCGGGAAGCGAGCGGACGAAGTAGCTCCTGAGTTGGACAGGTACCTCAACGATGCCTCTCTTGCCAGTTTGAGCCAGGTTCGCATCATCCACGGTTTTGGAACCGGCACGGTACGTCAGATCGTGCGAGATATGCTGGTTTCTCACCCTCTGGTCAAGTCCTTCCGCCCTGGGGAGCGTGGTGAGGGTGGGGATGGAGTTACCGTGGTGAAGCTGTAAGCCTCTGGTGGCAGGGAATGTCAGCAGGTCTGGGATGCTACGAAATCATCTGTTCAAGCAACGGAAGGCTAGGTCGAGTTCATGTTAGTCTCGAGTCGCCGCCGGCTTGATAGGCTGAAGGTGCTCCGCTTGCTCGATGCTCTGGAAGCTACCTCTGGTTCGGCGACGTCTCTATATATGCCGCCTGGCGTACCTGTGCCTGAAATCGAGAAAACGCTTGACATCGCCTCAGTTGGAGAAGAGGTCCTGACGGATGTTTATAAGTGGGTTTCTCGTTCAACGACCGGCGCCGTCCTTTTCTGGGGTGAGCAAGGGAAGTACTTGGTGCTGCCGCCGTTTCCCATTACCGAAAAGCTATTCTGCAGTGGTTACGATGTAGAACCTCTGCGTTCACTGCTCCAGCGAGAATACGTGGTCGGTTTGATACTGCTGCGTCTGGGTGCCTATGCCATAGGCGTGTTTCGGGGGGAGAAACTGTTATCCAGCAAGGTAGGAACAGGTCATATTCACTCGCGCCACAGAAAAGGCGGGTCTTCTCAGCGGAGATTTGAGCGAGGCCGTGAAAAGCAAGTAGAGAGTTTTTTCGGTCGTGTTTGCAGCCGTGTGCGGGAGCGTTTGGAGCCTTATCTCGGGCAACTGGACTACGTGGTTTACGGGGGCGAACGTTACACTTTGCTCGCCTTTCGCAAGCAATGTGAATTCCTGGGAGCAATTGATGATCGCACTTTGAGATCATCGGTCAACGTTCGTGAACCCCGACAGGCAACTCTGGAGGCAGCGATAGGCCAGGTGTGGTCCAGCGAGGTCATTCAGTGGCAGGTGTAACCAAGGCTTTGGCGCTGCAATGTGGTAGGCGGCCGCTGACACAGATGTGAAGGCCGCTTGTCCAGAATATCTGGAATATGCTACAATTGAAGCATGCCCCAATAGCTACCTGCAGGTTAGCGAGAGCCAGGTCTTGTTGGTTCTCGCAAAATTTTGCCTTGGAGAAGAGAAAGTCGGACTATGCCTGAGCCAGGCCTAAGCCACCTAAAAGTCCTGGAGTTGTGTAATCTCGTATCTGGCCCCTATTGCACCAAGCTGTTAGCTGACCTCGGTGCTGAGGTGACAAAGATCGAGCCCCCTGGCATTGGGGATGAAGCGAGGCGGAGAGGTCCTTTTCAGGAGGACATCCCCCATCCAGAGCGGAGCGGGCTCTATCTCTATCTCAATACCAATAAACTGGGCATAACCCTGGATGTGAGGACGAGTAGTGGGCGAAGCATTCTAAGGGAGCTGATTGAGCAAACGGACATCTTTGTAGAAGATAACCCTCCGCTGGTGATGGAAGAGCTGGGATTGACCTATGAGGGTCTCAAAGAGGTCAATCCCAGCCTGGTCATGACGTCCATCACACCTTTTGGGCAGACAGGCCCCTACCGGGATTACAAGGCCTATGAGCTTAATTCGTTCCATGGCGGTGGAGAGGGCTACCTGCTGCCGATGCAGTCGCCTAACCTCGATCGGGAACCGGTTAAAGGAGGTGGCTTGGTAGGGGACTGCATTTGCGGCCTTAGTGCCTCTCTGGCAACATTGGCTGCAGCGTATAGGATGGTGGCGACCGGCGTTGGGCAACATGTAGATGTCTCGAAGCAGGATGTGCTGATGACCATGGTCGGGTTGGACATAGCTATGTTCGCCAATAATGGGATAAGACGGAACAGGTCCCGTTGGCCCGTCCTAATGTCGAAACCGATGAGATGCCGGGACGGCCATATCATGATATCGGTGTTATCGGATCGCGAATGGGGGGACCTTGTAGAGTTCATGGGAAATCCATCATGGGCCAAGGATGAGAGGTTCAATACCTGGTTGGAGCGTCATATATATAGTGATGCGATAAATCCGCACGTGGGGGAATGGCTGCAACAATACAAGAAAGAAGAGATCTTTCACCAACTTCAGGCCGAGGCTATAGCGGCTGCCCCCGTCAATACTGCAGAGGAGGTGGTGAAGTCCCCTCAACTGGAGCATCGAGGCTTCTTTGCCGAGATCGATCATCCGAAGGCAGGCAAGCTGAAGTACCCCACAGCATCCTATAAGTTCTCCAGGACTCCTTGGAGGGTGGAGCGTGCGGCACCTCTCCTCGGCCAGCATAATGAGTTTGTCTATTGTGAGCAGCTGGGTTACAACAGGCAGGATCTGGTGAGGATGAGAGAATCCGGGGTCATATAGGAAGCGAGGTTTCTCGAATGAGCGGGTTTGCTCTGGAAGGAGTGAGGGTGGCTGATTTCTGCTGGTTGTGGGCTGGGTCCTATGCCACTTGCCTGCTAGCATATCTGGGCGCGGAGGTCATCAAGATCGAGAGTATGGCTCGTACGGACCCATCTCGAACAATGACCTTGACTATAGGAGCGCATGCGTTCGAAGGAGTGGATCACTCTCCGGTTTTCAATAGCATCAACCTCAACAAGCTATCGGTGAGGCTCAACCTGAAACAGCCCAAAGCAGTCGAGCTGGCGAAAAGTATAATCCGGATTAGCGATGTGGTGACCCAGAACATGCGCCCCGGCTCTCTGGATAGGATAGGGCTGGGCTATGATGTGCTGCAGGAGATTAAGCCTGACATCATCATGCTCTCCTCCTCAGCCTATGGAGCTGAGGGCCCCCTGAGAACCTACGGAGGCTATGCTCCTAGCTTCGCATGTTACAGCGGGTTGGCTAACTTGACAGGTTACAGCGACAGCCCTCCGAACCCGATGACGGGTTCAACCGATCTCATGAGTGCTGCTACCGGTGCCTTCGCCATTGTTGCTGCGTTGTGCTATCGGCAACACACGGGCCAGGGGCAGCACATAGACCTGTCTTCCGTGGAGAGCCTTGCCGTTTTCACCGGCGATGCGCTTATGGATTACATCATGAATGGTAGGGTACAATCCCGGGGAGGAAACCGGGACAGGATCATGGCGCCTCACAATTGCTATCGTTGCCATGGTGATGACAAATGGGTTAGCATTGCGGTTTCCACAGAAGAGGAGTGGCAGGCTTTCTGTGAGGCCATAGGGAATCCTGAGTGGACTGGGGATGAGAGATTCTGCGATGCCTATAGCCGCTGGAAGAACCAAGAGGAACTCGATAAGCTGGTTGGAGAGTGGACGATTAATCACACCCATTACGAAGTGACCGAGTGTCTGCAGAAGGCTGGAGTTGCCGCCATGCCTTCGCTTAGCAACGAGGAGATTCTCAGCGATGCCCATTTCAAGGAGCGGAATCTGGCTGTGGAGATGGAGCACCCGGTGATGGGGAAACAGGTTGTCGTGGGACCTCCGTGGCGCTTCTCGGAAACACCAGCCAGAGTCACCAGGTCGTCGCCGCTGATTGGCGAGCATAACGAGTACGTCTTCGGAGAACTCTTGGGGATGTCCAGTAGAGAAATAGCGCGCCTGATAGATGAGGAGATAATCTACTAGGAAGGCCTAGTCTTTCCGGTTCCAGTTCTGAAGGTGTATCAGCCAGAAAAGGTTTCTCACTCACAGTAGCGTTGTGACTCCTGTCACGACGAAGAATTCGCTGCCGCAGGAGTGGCAACGCTACCTTTTTGGACAGCCTCTTTTGGAATAAGAGA
>SOKG01000184.1 GCA_004376205.1 Dehalococcoidia bacterium
GGTCCATGACAGAGTCCGGTGGCATCTCGGGCATGGGAACATACTTTCCCTTGGAATTCTTGTATATTGCCCCACCTTTGGGGTCTGGTGCCACCAGCTCGACCCTGTTCTCCATTCCCAGTTCCTTCAGGACGACCTCGAACATGTTTCCCTGGATAGGGGCAGTGATAACCACCCAGGCCGTATAGGTGAACCCTTTCTTGGAGATGGCTATCGCCTTGCCGCCAGCCTTGGCATTCTTATCGAGGAGCAGCACCTTGAGCCCTCGCTTTGCCAGCAGGGCGGCGCAGGAGCTGCCACCGAACCCGGCTCCTACCACGACAACATCATATTCAGATCTGGCAGTCATTCTCCTCCTCGGAAATATGAAGCGGAGCTAGAAGTCTCCGGGATGCTTGGGCTCCTTGTTGCGCCATTGCTTGGGCGAGAATACGAAGGAAATAACAGCAGCCTTGGCCATTTTCCCTACAATCGTCGCCAGGTCTCGGAAGTTAAAAGCTGCTCGGACCCTCCACTTGACAGGGTCAGTGATATCTACGAACATAACCAGGTAGTCACCTTGACGCTGCAGATCACTAACCTTTCCTGCCAGCTCAGTCTTTCCCAGCCCCGTTGACCTGAAAATCATAATTCAACAGACTCCCTTCAGCTTATTATTGCAACCCTTTTGCGCGCACCAGTCGCAATTTCAGGGTGTAGCCTTTCTTCCTATGCCTTGAGTCATCACATCAGGGTATGTAACCTTTCTCGCGGGCTTTGGTGACAATCTCAGACTCTTTCCACCATTTCTCTATGCCACATTCCTCAGCCACAGTGTTGGCACAGACATAGCCGGGGCCCCAGATTACACAGCCGCCGGGCCAGACGCCGGCTCCTCCCACGAAGAGGTTCTTTATCGGTGTCACGTTGTGGGAACACTCCTGGTTGGGCCTCAGGTATCCCATCTGGAGGGGATGATACTGCCCTTGCTTGTAAGAGCCCCTCACCATGTTGGCGAACTTGTTTTGAATGTCGGCCGGCGTGGTGATGTTCCACCACAGCACCTTGTCTTTGGTGATATTAGGAGCATACTTCTCCAGGGTGGCCAGCTGGTAGTCGGCGATCTGCTCCCTGAATTTGAAACGCAACCATTTCTCCGAGCCACCGTCCTTGAGTTCGAACGGAGCCATTTGCGAGAGGACAGCGGAAGCTCTTCCCGGAGGCGCCTGGTAGGGATCGTGAACGCTGGGGAAGCAGGCAATGTAGCCCGCCTTCTCCGGCAGCTCCCCTGTATCCATCAGATCCCATTCATGTCTCAGTTCGTCGGAGTTCTCATAGCCCAGGACATATATAAATGCCTTGTCGATATCCGGATTCGATTCAGCTGCCTTGAAGTGAGGCGGTTCTTCCAGGGCCAGGTGCAGGTCGCACAGGCTCCACTTCTCCCACTGCCAGGCGTTGACCATGTCGACGAAGTCATTTTCCAGGTTGTCCTCACCAACGTACTTCAGGAACGTCTGATGTATATCGATGGTGCTGACCACCGCCTTGTTGGCCATGAACTGAGTGCCGTCGTCGAGCTCCACCCCCTTGGCGGTCCCGTTCTCGACAATGATCCGCTTGATCTGGGCGCTGGTCCTTATCTGTCCCTGATTCTCGAAGATGGCTTTGAGCAAGGCATTAGAGACCCTGTGGGACCCTCCCGCGGTCAGCCGGTAATTGGACATCCGGTTGAAGTACAGGGGAATAAGGTACCCGACTCCCGACTGGCTGTAGTCCAGGCCCCAGTGACAGCATGCGTAGAGCATCAGGGTTCTTACGTGGTCGTTTTCAAACGTGTCTTTGATAAACTCGTCAGGGGTTTTCTCTGATAACTCGGTTACCTTCCTGCCCAGCTCTGACGTGTCCATCCTGGCTGCTGCAAGGGGAAAAGGCTCCGGCTTGACGTAGGTTTGGGGGCCGATGATCTGCCTCATCATCTCGTCGCACTCGCGGTACATATCGCGATAGGCATCAGCATCCTTCTGGGAGAACTTGGCTATCGAAGCGCACGTCTTCTCCACATCCCTGTAGACGCAGATGCATTTGCCGTCTGCCAGAGGCATGGCCCACTGAAGCTCAGGAAGAATATGCCTGACGTCGTACTCCTCTTCCAGCTTGAGGTCCTGGTAAATGGGCGCGTAATCCACCATCATGTGGAATATCGCGTGTGTATTGTGGAAGTAGTCGGGAAGGGTTATCTGTTCGGTGGCCAGGCCACCTCCCGCTTCATACCTCTTCTCCAGCAGCAAGACCTTCTGGCCTGCTTTGCTCAGGTAGGCGCCTATCTCCAGCCCATTCGGGCCACTGCCTATGATGATCACATCGTATTCCTTCGCCATTTTTGGCCTCCTTCTGCTAGCTGTTTTCTAGCTCCAAGGACTTTTCTGTGCCTTGTGACCTATGTCTATTGCTACTTCAGTTCATGTGCAAGGATTCCCCCAGGCATTCTATGGGTTCCGCCTAAATGAATCTCGCGCCCTCTGAATCGCGTTGCGAACTTCCTGAACCAGGGAATCGGGCTCTTCCTTCCCCGGCTCCTCCCACGGCTTTCCCAGCCCCATGTCGCTGGCTATGATTTTGTAGCAGTTGTAGGACTGATTTGCACTGGCCTCACCTCCCACATGCCAGCAGCCACCTGTGCAATAGAGATTCTTTACCGGGGTCCTGTGGTTGGCTAGTTCAGGCGTCGGCCTGTTCTCGAAAAACTGCCAGGAGGAGTGATCGATCCCGGAGAAGTTGCCATGGGGAGCAAGATTTTTCATCCGCAGGCAGTCGTAGGGGCTGTTGGTGTCGACGCCGATGATGTTGTCCCAGTTCATGTTAGGGGCGTGCTTCCCCCAGACGCTGACCAGGTCCTGGGCAAACTTCGTCTTTAGTTTTAGCCATTCGCGCTCAGTGAGGTCGCTGGCGCGCGGTCCCTGCATTTCGTTCTGCGCGACATGCTTGCCCGGAGGTGCGTACGAGGGGTCAACGAGGCTGTGACACCAGACAACGGGATTATATTCCTCGATGGGAGGTAACATCCCCATCTTGGCCCATTTGCACTCCCTGACGACGTGCTCGGGGTCGGAACTCTCTGCCAGGCCGAGCCACATGGTCTCATGTATGCTGGGATTGAACGATTCAGCCTCATACTTGGGAGCCTCATGAAGGGCAAAGCTGTACCACATGAGGTTGCCTATATTATTGGTTGACAGATTGTCCACACGCCGCGCTATTTTCTCACCGATAACATCTCTGCCCATCAAATCTACTAGCTGCCACGGGCTGAGGCCGGCGGTGACCACGATCTTATTTGCCTTGATCTCACTGCCATCGGTGAGCCGAATTCCGGTAGCTGTCCCGTTCTCGATAATGACTTTCGCCACCTCGGCGTGAGTGAAGAACTTGCATCCGTTCTGCACCAAGACCTGGTGGGCGGCGTGGGCTATCTGGTGTGTTCCACCTCTGGCATAGCCTATGGTCGGCAGAGTCCCGGACATCCCCAGTGTATAGGTCCCGAGCGATTGGTCGCTGACATCGCACGCAAATGAGACCATGGTCCTCAGAATGCAGTACTGTACTTCTGGGCTGTCAAACCATTCCCGCACCGCACGTATGGGGGTGGCCGCCATAATCAGTGAGTCCGGGTCAAAGCCGGCTTCCAGAGCAAGCGGATATACGGCCACTTGCCTTTCCATGTACTCGGGTGCAGCCTTCCACTCCCAAGGGTTGAAGATCATATCCGCGTTCACTCTCTGGTACTCATCACTCAGGCACACCTTCCACAGTTTGAGCCACTTCTCGGCATCCTTCTCTGAGAACCGCGCGATCTCCTTCGCGGTGCGCTCTTGTGTCGGATCCTGTTTCTGGCTGTACATGGCGAGGCAGGAATTGTTGTTCCTGAATACCGCACCGCCGGCGCAGAGATACTGGTCCCACTGAGCCCCGTACTCCCAGAACTCGGGGAAATCTCGCCAGACCGGTGCGTAGTACCAGGGTAGAATTATGCTGGCATGGGTGTTGCCGCGAAAACCGGGGGCGGATATCTCTTCGGTGGCCAGGCCACCGCCGATCTCATGCCTCCTCTCAAAGATGCCAACGCTCATGCCTGCATACTTCGTCAAATACATGGCTAGCAGCAGCGCTTTGTTCCCTCCTCCAGCTATCACTGCATCAAATGTCATATCAGCCATTACAATCGCGCTCCGACAAACAACATGGTTTACATTAGCTCTATGTCATGACAGTCGGGGTCGACTATGAGCTTGGGCTCAGTCAGGCTCTGCACCTCTTCAGGCGTCCACCCTGGGGCTACTTCCTTGAGAACGAGGCCGCGGTCAGTCACCTCGATCACAGCGATGTCGGTTACGATGAGATCAACACATTTGGGTGCTGTAATGAGGTAGCTGCACTTCTTCACTATCCTGGGCGCACCTTCTTTGGTGGTGTGGTTCATCGCAATAATAAGCTTCTTGGCTCCAAAGGCAAGGTCCATGGCGCCGCCAATGGTACCGACTTGCCTCTCCGGTATCATGTAGTTCGCCAGATCACCCTTCTCCGAGGCCTGATACGCTCCCATCACACTGATGTCAATATGTCCTCCTCTTATCATGGCAAAGGACTCGTCATGGCCGAAGAAGCTCATCCCCGGTTGCCGGTGCACAGTCTGCCCCCCGGCATTAACCAGGTCCATGTCACCTTCCCCGGGGAGCGTTACCTGGCCAAAGCCAAGAACGCCATTCTCGCTGTGAAACACAACCTCTCTGCCCGCAGGTATGAAGTTTGACGCCAGCATGGGAATCCCGATTCCCAGGTTCACTACGTCGCCATCCTGGAACTCTTTGGCCACCCGAAGGGCGATTATCTGCCTATCCAGCCTTTCCTTCCCCTGAAGATTGTCACTCATGGCGCAAACCCCTCTCTTTGGCCGCTTTGATGGAATCCTCAATCTCGGCTTGGTACCTTTTCCTGGATTCAATCGCCTGGGCGTCTGTTATCTCTACTTCTTCAGCAGGGGCTATCTTAGGCCGTGCCACTACTCTATCAACATATACTCCCGGGGTGACAATAGCCTCGGGATCAAGCTCCCCCAGCTCCACTATCTCGTCCACCTCGGCAATGGTTACCTTGGCTGCACCCGCCATGGTGGGATTGAAAGTCCTCGATGTTCCTCTATAGACCAGGTTGCCCCAGCGGTCTCCCTTGTGGGCATGTATCAAGGCGAAATCGGCCTTGATGGGAAGCTCCAGCAGATACTCTCGGCCGTCGATGGTCTTCTTCTCCTTTCCCTTCTCCACCACCGTCCCCACTCCCACGGGAACGTAAACGCCGCCCAGCCCAGCCCTGGCTGCCCTTACCCGCTCCGCCAGCGTGCCCTGCGGCACCATCTCTATCTCTACTTTGCCTGCCCTCAGCAGTTTCTCGAAATTGTTTACATACAGTGCGCTCACCGGAGCGGAAACGATGGCCTTCTTTATGCGCTCGTTCCTGACCAGGATGTCCATATCCTCCGGGAATGGTGCTCCTTGCATTCGCCAGACATCGCTGCCGAAACCACTGGTATTGGATACCGTGGTGAGATTCTTGACCCCCTTCCGGTTTAAGGCCTCCAAGAGGAGGCTGGGGATGCTGACTACCGTGCCGAAGCCGCCGACCATGATTACAGCCCCATCCTCTATGTCGGCCACCGCTTCGTCGAAGCTAGCCACTATCTTGTTTATCGGCATAGACCACCACCTCACTCTAGACTAGCATAGCGCTTCTCAAGCGCGATTCTATCAGGAATCCCTAGCGATACGAGTAGTTGGGAGGGGCCAAAGCCTGCACTCTTCTTCTCACTTTCCACAGTTCGTTGACGAGGGAATCGGGCTCCTCTTTCCCTGGCTCCTCCCACGGTTTGCCCAGCCCCATGTCGGTGGCAATGATCTTGTAGCAGTTGTAGGACTCAGATGCCCCGGCATTCGACCCTACATGCCAGCAGCCGCCCGTGGCGTAGAGGTTGCCTACAGGCGTTCTATAGTTGGCCAACTCCGGCGTAGGCCTGTTCTCGAACACCTGGAACGGTGAGCGGTCAATTCCGGCCATGGTGCCATTGGGTGCGAGGTTCCTCATGCGCAGGTTGTCGTAGGGGCTGTTGGTGTCGACGCCGATAACGTTATCCCAGGTCATGTTGGGAGCATACTGCTCCCAGATATGCATCAGGTTCTCAGTGTACTGTCTCTTTATCTGCAGCCAGTCCTTCTCGGAATGGGCGCTCGCGGGCGGCGAAAGCTGCTCGTTATGGACAACGTGCTTGCCCGGAGGTGCATAG